>CAZQKU010000064.1:0-4987 GCA_964593965.1 uncultured Candidatus Saccharibacteria bacterium
CGGTCATTCCGAAGTCGCGCTACGAAGACGTCATTTATTTCGACCCGTCGCACACTGATCGGCCGATGGCGCTCAACATGCTCGAGTATGACCGCCGTTTTCCCGAGCAGAAGACGTTCGTGGTCAATGAAATGCTCTCCATTTTCAACAAGCTTTTTGACATGAAAACCGCTGGCGGCCCGATGTTCGAGCAGTATTTCAGGAATGCAGTGCTTCTCGTTATGGAGGATCCGGAGACGGGCAATACGCTCCTCGACGTTTCGCGCGTGCTTGCGAATAAAGCCTATCGCGACCTGAAAATTTCAAAATGTAAAAATCCCATCGTCAATCAGTTCTGGACCGAAGTCGCCGGAAAAGCCGGCGGGGAAGCGTCGCTTGCCAACATCGTGCCGTACATCACGAGCAAATTCGACGTTTTCCTCTCGAACGACATCATGCGGCCGATCATCGCCCAGGAGAATTCGAGCATCAATTTCCGCGAAATCATGGACAATAAGAAAATCCTGCTCGTCAATCTGTCGAAAGGCAGGCTTGGTGACATCAATGCGAATCTCATCGGACTTATTCTCGTGGGGAAAATTCTCATGGCCGCACTGTCGCGGGTGGACGTTGTCAGTGGCGGGGGATCGGGCAAAATCGGTCCCGACGGCAAGCCGCTCACCCCGCAATCTTTGCCACCGTTCTATTTATACATCGACGAATTCCAAAACGTCACGACCGACTCCATTTCCACCATCCTTTCCGAAGCCCGCAAGTATAAGCTCTCGCTCGCCATCGCCCATCAGTTCATCGCCCAGCTCGAAGAGGGCATTCGCGACTCCGTTTTCGGCAACGTCGGCTCCATCGCCGCCTTCCGCGTCGGTGCCGAGGACGCCGAATATCTCGAGAAGCAATTCTCGCCGGTCTTCACCGCCAAAGACATCATGTCCATCGACAACCGCAACGCCTACCTGAAAATGCTGGCGAACGAGCGCCCAGTTAAGCCATTTAATATCGCTACTTTACCGCCGCCGGCAGGGGATAAATCGATCGTCGAGAGTATTAAGGAGCTGTCGTATTTGAAATATGGTAAGGATCGGACTACTGTTGAGGCGGAGATTATGGTAAAATATAAGAAGTAAATTACCACGGTCGATCATCTCCCCGTATATCTGCGTAACGCCGTTTGGATTTCTTCCATGTCATCCATTTTTCTCCTTGCCGTATTGATCGCTTTCGTCAGACTCTCTGATAATCTCTTGGTATCTGTTTCATTATCCGTCACTGGCCTTTTGTCAATCTTGCTTCGTAGACCTATAAGGGATCCTTTCAATCTATCCAAAGAATCGATTGTCCTCGTAAAGTTATACGGCTCAATAGATAATCTGTCTCTATCATTTCTAGGCATAAAATCTTTTTTTAGATTCATCTGTAGATTATCAATCTCTTGTATCGTCTTTTGGAAATCAACCGATTCATCGGTAACAGCAGTCCTCAAACCTTCCGATTGAAAGGATATTCTATTGAATTTATTCAGTTTTAATCCGTCTTCAAATTCTTGAATTTCGCCGGAAAGGCGGGATATTGATTTACCAAACTCTTTTTGGAATTCCCTTTGTATCCTCTCTGGTGTAGTGTCAATCACAGCATCTTGCGTATCTGATTTTTCCGGTTGAATAATGCCGAGCGTCTCGCGAACTTTCTTGAGATCAACCGTGTCTTTTTTCAATTGTTCTTCTTTTGCGGCAGTAGTATCTATGACTTCCGCTGGTTTTTCTACGACAGACTTTGGAGCTGGGATTTCCTCAGATTTTTTCTCCGTATCTTTTTGAAGATTTTCTGGTAATAGGTTCGGATTTAATTTTTCCATGATTATTGGACTATCTCAATGTAACGACGTTAGGTTAATAAAGCCATTATAACATGAATACAAACAGAAACCCGCAACCATTTTCATAGTTGCGGGGATAAATCGTGGATAATGCTCCGGTAAAGCATTATCCTGTTTGCGCGTTTTCATCCGGCGCGCTTACGTCGGTTTGAAACCCGTTGTTTCGGATTGACACAAAGTGCATCATCGGCAAACTCAATCCACAATGCACGTCGTTTCGCATCCCATTTCCGTTGTCGTTCATCCAACCCTTTTAACGTCTCCAACACTTCGCTGGCTTCTTGTTTGTTTGTCATAAATCGTTTTCTCCACTGGTATATGGTTTTGGTACGGCAATACTGTCTCAAAATCAATGTTCTATCCTCTTGCAAGTATAGCATATTACACTTTATATGTCAAGCAATTTGACTATATACCAATCTAGTGTCATTCTATGGCCTTGTTAAGGCTTTTACTTTCTTTCCAAGAAGCGTAAGGGAGGAGGGTATGGAAGCAGATGAAAGTTTTAGAAATCAACAAAGAATAACTGATGAAGTATTAGGCAAAAAAGAGGAAGGAGGCGGTGATTACAGGTAAATTCGACATATATATCAGACTTATATAAGATATATACATGACTACCCAAGTAATCGTCAATGTCGATAAAAACCTGAAGATTCAGGCCATGAAAAAGGCCAAGCGTGAAGGCATACCTTTTTCGGCCGTTCTGAAGCTCGCCATCAAGGCTTTTGTTGATGGCCATTTGAACGTGGGTTTTATCGGCGATGAGCGGTTCAATGCGGCTACTCGGAGTGATATCGGCGGAGTCCGGCGCGACATTGCAAAAGGCAAAAATCTTTCCCCCCGTTTCTCTTCCGCTCGATCTGCGATATATTACCTGAATAAATAATGCAAAAGTGGGTGGCATCATACAAGGACTTGCAAAAAAACAGGCTTATTTTATAATAGGCGTTGGAAGTTAGCTTTAAGCTTACTTCCAGCTCCTCAATGGATACAGCACCCACAAAAGGCCAATATTTGGAGGTCTTACTCCGATCTCCTAAGACCATCTTTTCGACCAAAGATGTGTCTTTGCTGTGGGGTGAGGAAGTAGAAGTGGCTGTCCGGGTGCGGCTCAATCAATATGTGAAAACAGGGAAGCTCATCAGGGTTCGCAGAGGTTTGTATGCGAAGGACAAGAATTATGACAAGAATGAATTAGCCACAAAAATCTATACGCCCTCATATATCAGCTTTGAGACCGTACTGGGTGCGGCTGGAGTAACCTTCCAGTATTACTCGCAGATTTTTATTTCCTCGTATCAGACCAAAGAAATTGAAATCGAAGGTCAGAAATATGTTTTCAAAAAAGCGAAGGAAAATATCCTCACAAGCTCGATCGGTATCGAAAGCAAGGGCAATTACAGTATCGCCACTGTCGAGCGTGCTTTTTTAGACGTGCTCTATCAAAACATGCAGTATCATTTCGATAATGTGCGTCCCATCAATTGGGAGAAGGTTCATGAGATATTGCCTGTCTACGGTGGCAATAAAAGGATGGAAGCGACCGTGAAAAAATTATATGACACTGCATATCCCCACACATAGAAATATCATGGTCCAAATCCTCAAGGATATTTTTTCCGATACGACTGTCGGACCGTTCCTGGGCTTCAAGGGAGGCACGGCAGTCTACCTGTTCTACAATCTGCCGCGCTTTTCTGTAGATCTCGACTTCGATATCCTGGATTTCTCGAAGCGAGACCATATTTTCGAGCAGATGAAAAAAATCTTGACGGCATACGGGACCATCAAGGCAGGGGACAAGAAAAGAGACGGCCTCTTTTTCAACCTGGCCTATACAAATAAGACCGAGGGCGCGCAGAATATCAAGATAGACATGAGTTCTCGGCAGTTCGGCTCGAAATACGAAGTCAAGTCGTATCTCGGCATTTCTATGAATGTCATGGTCCAGGAAGACATCGCGGCTCATAAGATGTCGGCCATGCATGAGCGAGGCGATACGACAAACCGCGATATTTTCGATGTCTGGTTCTTCTTGAAAAATAACTGGCCGGTCAATAAGGAAATTATCGAACAGCGTACCGGTCTATCCTACAAAGATTTTCTCAAGGAATCAATCAAAAGGCTCGAGGCTACTCTTGGACGCGATATGCTTTCTGGCTTGGGAGAGCTTGTCGAAACGGAAAAGCAGAAGGACTGGGTCAGGACAAAGCTGAAGCCGGATGTTATTTTCTTGCTGAAACTAGCCTTGAGCAGTGAGAAGTAAAACTGCAGATGTAGGTTATTGTTGAATTATGCTAAAATACATTGAGTAGTGTATAATAATTATAAGGGATAAACATTATCAATAATCACCACAATTATGAACGCAGAAGCTATTAATGGACAGGGTAAAAATATTTTTGAAGGAAGCAGTGCTGGCGATTTTGAAAAACAAGGCACGGGAGAAAAATCATACGCTGAAATCGGAAAAGAAAGGGCGGAAAGGATTATGGGAAAAGTTCGCGATATGAAGGACGGCATTTCCGGTTTCTTTGGAAGTATGTGGAGTAAGGCGGTGGAATATAGTAAAAAAGGCGGAAAGATGGCGGCCGAAGCGGGCTATTCGGCTCTTGCTGTGGGTGAGATGACGTCCGATGCGGCAAAATATGTAGGCAACAAAACGGTTGAGGGTGCGGACGCTGTTGTGGGAGCCGTGAATGACACTATAGATTATGCCGGCGAGAAAATTACTGCCGGTAAAGATGCTGTCGTCGAGAAAGTGACAGGCGGCTATGCGGCCATAACCGAGAAGGGAAGAGAAGGTCTTCAATTTGTGGCCGAAAAAGCAAAACAACTCAAACAGAATTACGATGCGCGGGTGGAAGCGGCTCGCGCTCGACGGGAAGAAAGACTTCGAAATGCCGAAATGCAAAAACTTTTGAAAGAATATACTGATGCGCACGAGGAAGTTAATGGCGCTCGTCGAAGAATGTATGCCGCCGCTCAAGCCCTTAAAGTTCAGGGTTTTGCAATGCCCGCGTAGTTTTAATAACGTATCATATAAGAGTAAGATAAAAATAAAAGTAAAATCATGGAACTACAAGAATTAATCAAAAGTTTGCCGATTTCTCA
>CAZQKU010000065.1:0-4977 GCA_964593965.1 uncultured Candidatus Saccharibacteria bacterium
AAAAGAAAGCGGTGGCACTGGATTCAGTGTCCACTTTATGGGGTACAGATCATTGTGCTCCCGGAGGGATTCGAACCCCCAATACGACGTCCGAAGCGTAGCGTGATATCCATTTCACTACGGGAGCAAGTATGGTGTCAATCCTTATCTTAGACCCGGCCATTCCTAATCGTTGGGCATGTCCTTATAATACTTGATAAGCAGATTTTGCCAAGCTAAAACCTTCCTTAAAATGGCCACTCCGGATACGGTCATCATACAAGATCCCTTATAATATGGGTTCTTTGTGGTTTTTGCTTGAGAAACGTGCATACCGTTTTTATAAATACCCTTTTGTATGCTTATTTTAAGGCTCTCTTTCGGGATTAAGAGCGTCCGAGCCCAAAAATTATCAATATTTTGAGATATATAGGCTTCTTTGATGCATATTCTGAAGCTAATATCCTTTTTGGAAACTTTAAGGTACTTCCCTATCCACCTGATCATAAATAAAATAATATCAGGATCCGAATTAACAAACTGAAAATGATTTCCCTTCTTTCCTCCCGATGACCAATACAAGGCAATACCGGTCATGAAAAAAGAAAAACTATTTTCTTTGCATACAATATTGAATTCTTTTTCTGCACTATCAAAAGCAACCTTTTCCTTAAAGACTTTCCTCGCCCGCAAAGCGATAGAAGTGGAAAATCTACCCCTCTTCTGCTTCTCAATCAGTCGCGACTTCAGCAACGCTTTTCCACGATCATCAAGTGGAATATTCTTCAACCAATAGGATAACGTGCTTTTTGGTACCCTAATTTCTTTAATAATTTCAGCGTATGAAAACCCTAAATTTCTAAGCTTTATAGCCGTATTTTTTAATTGGACTCCATCCATAGTATTATATAATAGTATAATATCATTTTTTTAAAAAGAATGCTACCATACTGTTGTCAACATTAAAGATTTATTGACGTCCAACAAATGTCCGACAAAAACCATGAGAAACAGCCCGATTCCAAAAGAAATAGTCACTATTATCGAAACGCTTGAAAAAGCCGGTTTTCAAGCGTACATGGTTGGTGGTTGTACTCGCGATCTTTTTCTTGGCAGGAAACCGATTGACTGGGACATAACAACGAATGCTCGTCCAGAGCAGATCTTGCATCTTTTTTCAAAAACTTTTTACGAAAATGAATTTGGTACGGTTGGTGTGGTCAATGAAGATAGTCAGGATGAGACCTTGAAGATAGTTGAAGTTACACCATATCGTACCGAAAGCGTCTACACTGATCGCAGGCATCCCGATCAGGTTCGTTTTAGTGACAAAATAGAGGATGATCTTAAGAGACGTGACTTTACCATAAACGCCGTAGCGGTTAGCCTTTCTAAAGGCTCTATAAAGGACATTATTGACCTCTACGGCGGTTTCGCTGATATAAAGGACAAAGTTATAAGGACAGTTGGTAATCCCGCTGAAAGATTCGCTGAGGATGCTTTGCGGCTTCTTCGAGCTGTGCGTTTAAGCTCTGAACTAGGTTTTATGATTAACTTAGAGACAAAAAGAGCCATAATTTCCAACGCTGATTTGCTTAAAGAAATATCCCAAGAGAGAGTCCGTGATGAATTTATAAAAATGATAATGTCTCCGGAACCAAAAAAAACTCTTGATCTATGTCATGAATTGGGAATTCTGAAATATATCATTCCTGAGCTTGAGAAGGGAATTGGTATAGAACAGAATAAAGCTCATACTTTTGATGTCTGGGAACATCTTTTGAGAACAGTGCAACATTCAGCTGATAAGAAATTACCTCTTGAATTAAGAATAACGGCTCTATTGCATGATATAGCTAAACCTGAAACACGTCGCTTTTCACGTGAAACAGGTCAATTTACGTTTTATGGCCATGAAGTAGTTGGTTCACGTGAAACACAAAAAATACTCGAAAGGCTTAAATTTCCTAGGAAAACGGTAGAAAAAGTGACAAAACTAGTCCGCTGGCACATGTTTTTCTCTGATACAGAGACAATTACTTTATCAGCTGTCCGCCGAATGATCGTCAATGTTGGGGAAGAAAATATATGGGATCTTGTAAATATTCGTATGTGCGACAGAATTGGTACTGGCAGACCAAAAGAAAGTCCTTATCGTTTGAGAAAATATGAATCAATGATTGAAGAAGCACTTCATGATCCTATTTCTGTTGGCATGCTAAAGATAGATGGAAATAGAATCATGGAAATATCAAAGACTAATGCTGGACCAAAGATTGGCTGGCTATTAAATACATTACTCGAAGAAGTATTAGAAAAACCTGAACTTAATACAAAAGAATATCTTGAAAAAAGAGCTTTAGAATTAATTAATCTACCCGAAAATGAGCTGAGAAAACTAGCAGATATTGGGAAAAAAGTACGTGAAGAAAAAGAAGCAGAAAATATAAAGGAAATACAGAAGAAATATCATGTTTCCTGAATTATAGCTATATTCTTAGGCGTTTTTACGTCTTATATCTATTTATGATTTCTATTTATGTTTCATTTTTTCTACTTACGTTTCATTCACATGTTTCACGTGAAATAGACAAAACAAAGCCGCGTAGTTTGCGGTTCTTAAGAGGTAAAAACAGAATCGCTAAACGCGGCTTGTGAAGAAGATAAACTAACCTACGAAAACACCATGGGAGGAATTAACATTCAGTCACGATGTGACAAGATCCAGGATGTGGATCAAAAAATATAATTGAGAAAGAATGTAACTTCTGCCAAGCTGTCTAAGGGTTTTAATTTCTTCTTCAAAAAGAGAGCTGTGCTTGCCCTTGACCTACCTATTGTGTAAAGAACTTTTGGTTCAAAGTCATTCCTCGGTTTCGACTGAACCTAATCTGTCCTTTATTCTATCACATAAAAGACATTGTAAAGGACATAAATAATACTAACTGTGGATAACTTTATTGAAATGTCCTTAATAGATATCTCAAATATTTTACTTTAAGTCAATCTCTATAGGGCAATGATCAGAACCCATTACCATTTCGTGAATATGGGCCTTGTAAATATGCCCTAATATACCAGCACTTACAAAAAAATAATCTATTCTCCAGCCTACATTCCTATCTCTGGCAAATGTCTTCATATCCCAATAAGTATATTTACCTATTTCTTTCGGATAAAAAAAACGAAATACATCAACATATCCATCAGCAATTACTTTATCAATCCACTTCCTTTCGATAGGCAAGAAACCTGTGTTGTCCACATTTTCTTTTGGTCGAGCCAAATCAATTTCTGTGTGTGCTGTATTAATATCTCCACAGAAAATAATTTCATAACCTTTTCCCTTTAACGCATTCACATATTTTAGGAATGCATCATAGAATCGTAACTTGAAATCAAGTCTAATTGGTCCACCTCCACCATTTGGAAAATATGTATTGATGACTACAAATTTTTCAGGCATAGTTTTTGACGTATTTTCAGGCAGGGAACTTCCTAAATTATTGAAGAATATGGCTAAGAACCTACCTTCTTGGTCAAGTTCCGGCACTCCGAGAGCATATTCTACCTTCTCGATTTTTAGAGACTTTTTAACATATATCGCCACACCGCTATATCCCTTCCGATCCTTCGAATGATCGAAAAAAGAATTATAGCCGTTGGGATTTCTGACATCTTCATCAAGCTGTTCCGGATCTGCTTTCGTTTCCTGAATACAATAGATATCAGGAGATTCATTGATGAACCAGTCGAAACCGCCTTTTTTCACATTCGCTCGTAAACCATTGACGTTCCATGATATAATTTTCATATTCATTTCCCCTTATTTCCCTTTATTATGAAACTTTTTATGGATTTTGCCCAGCTCGGCATCGGTAATATGAGTATATACCTGGGTTGTGGCAATATTCGCATGGCCTAAAAACATCTGAACCGACCGTAAATCAGCCCCATTTCTCAACAAATCAGTAGCAAAAAGATGTCGTAAGACATGTGGGGTCATTTTTTTTGATATACCAACCTTAATGGCATAATGTTCGACGATACGCTCAACTGAACGAGATGTCAGTCGAAGAGATGACGGATAGGTCTTCCGATTGGGTAAAATCTGAACAAAAAGAGCATCGTCCATATCCTTTCGCTTATCGAGATATGTCTTGACAGCTTTCCGAGCTGTTTCAGAAACAAAAACCACCCGGACTTTTTCGCCCTTACCTCGAACAGAAAATTCATCTCGACCAATATCGAGATCGCGAGGCAAACTGCAAAGTTCGGAAACACGTAATCCGGTAGAAAAAAGCAACTCCATGATAGCTTTGTCGCGCAAACCCCGAAGACTGGAAGTATCGGGACCAGCTAAAAGATGGCTCAAATCATCGGTGGAAACGAGATCGAGCGATCGTTCCGGTACCTTTGCCAACTCTATTCTATCCGCCGGTAGGGAAGTGATACCACGACGAGCGGCATATTTGAGAAATGAACGGAGAGCGATGAGATAATAATTCTGGGTTTTTTTCTTCAGGGAATCTCCGGAACCAGGAGAACCTCTACCAGAACTCTGCCGATTGAGCCATAGACGGAAATTGCGAATAATATCCTCACTGATTTCATCAGGCTTTCTGATCTTGGCGAAGTCGAGAAAAATGGACAAATAATGATCATAATTTGAAACCGTGCTCAAACTGCGGCCTTTTTCAATCTCGACATATTGGAGAAATTCCTTTTTAAGTTTTTCGATGTCCGAGGATTTTAAGATTTTATCGGTGGCAGAATCATTGTTGGAGATATTGTGCGACATAGAATTATTCTAACACATTAATCATTAATCAATGCGTAAATTACTGTCACCAGTTCAGCAAATAAGTGTAACATTTGCAGATTACGACCATTTATGCTACTGTAATGCAATCATGTTAACACCAAGACAAAAAAGTAAAGTTATCAAAGAAGTGGCCATTCATCCGACGGATACTGGTTCTCCTGAAGTGCAAATTT
>CAZQKU010000066.1:0-4973 GCA_964593965.1 uncultured Candidatus Saccharibacteria bacterium
GCAAGAGCCGCGAATATGTTTCCAACACTCTGCGCATCTTGCTTTTGCCGGCTGAAATCCTCGCCGCCGTTTCCGAAGGCAAAGTCACCGATGGTCACACCCGGCCGCTTCTCATGCTCACCGATCGGCCGGAGGAGCAGATGACTTTGTTCAAGGAAATTATGTTCAAAAAGCTGACCGTCCGCGAGACCGAAGCGGTGGCCCGCCGGGTGGCGTATGATAAAGTGCGCAAGAAAGAGCGCGCTTTCGACCCGGAGCTTGTGGCTCTTGAAGAAAAATTCAAAGAATCGCTCGGCACCCGCGTCCACATTGAGCGTCGCGACAATGGCGGCAAGTTGACCATTGACTTTTTCTCGGCGGATGATTTGCGGGACATTCTCGATCGGGTGACGGTAAATGCGACGGCAGAAAGCAGTGGCGGGCTGGGTGTGCCGGCGGATAAGATGGAGAGGTTTATCGAGAAAAGTAAAAACGAAAGCGGCGATATTGCACAAGATCTCATTAATGCCGCTGATACGATCGTCCATGCCGCTGACGACCGCACCAAAGAAGAAATAAAAAAAAGTGAGACAATCGAAATCCCCGGCGGAGATGGCGATGATTTGTATTCGGTGAAGAATTTTACGGTTTAAGAGAATACATCCACTTGATGCACATATCTTCGTCTTGGATTAGATTGAGCTTCAAAGCATCGGCAGGCTTTACCCATTGATGGTTCTTATGTTCTTTTAAATTTATCGTAAGTGTCGGTTTTTCCTTTACGATTAAATGATAAACATGATATATGAAATCATATTCCGAATATCTGACGTAATATTTCTCAAAAAATACATAATTTTCTCGATCAGTCAGTAAGCCAATTTCTTCCGCAACTTCTCGTACAAGAGCATCGAGCATATTTTCGTTACTATTTACTTTACCAGCAGGAACACCCCATGTGTTACCTTGAGGCTTATGATCTTGACGATGCAAGAGCAATATTTCTCCGTCGTGTTCGATGAAAGCGCTGACGACATCGAACTTTTTGTTGAAATTTTTTGGCGGGATTTTGGAAATCATGATGTATGATTTTTATGAAGAAAGTATATCATTCTTCGTTAGTAGATTTCCACAAAAGAAAAACCGCCTTGCGGCGATTTTTCTCTGCTGTGATGGTTCGTTATACGATTTGCATCGTAGCAAAGCAAGTCTTGGTAACCCGTACCCACAAGTCTAACAAATCTTTTTTCTTTGTCAAATTTAAAAACATAGCAGATAATATTTTTTTGTTTATTACTAGAGCCGACGGAGGGAATCGAACCCTCAGAGCGGGTTACCAATACACGCTTTGCTCCAAGCCGCCGGCTTGTTCTCTTACGAGAACTCAATGACTGTATCAAAGCGATATGAAATCCCCATAAAGAAAAGTTAAAATTTTCATGAAATCCGTAGTTCGAAGACAATTTTCGAAAAGTGTAAATGGTATGAATGGTAGTACTCTGTCCTTATACCTTATACATATGCTATAATTAAATTTAATAGAATTATGAACATCACTATTTGCGGCAGTATCGGTTTTTATAAGGAAATGGAATCGGCACGAGATGAGCTCAAACGTCGTGGTCATAAGGTAAAAATACCCGAATTAGCCATGGAAGTGCCGAAAGAATTCGGCGGCGGCAAGAAAGTCTATTTCGGTCAATATATCGAAGATAATGGGGGTATTGACGCTTTTCCCGCAGGTCATGCTGTCTGGAATCTCAAGGAAGGAGCTATCAGGGATCATTATAAAAAAATCGATTGGGGCGATGCCGTCCTTGTCATCAATCATGACAAACGTGGCATTAAAGGCTACATTGGCGGTAATACCCTCATCGAAATCGGTGTTGCATTTTATTTGAACAAGAAAATTTATATACTTAATCCTGTCTCCTCGGAGCTTTCCGACAAACAGGAAATCATGGGCATGAAGCCGGTTATGCTCGAAGGCGATTTTGATTTGGTCGTATGATAGTATAGTGATAGTATAAAAAAATATGCGTGAAATAGAAATAAAACTGCGATTAAAAGATTTAGAAAATTTAGAGAAAAAGCTCAAGGAAATAGGCTGTATTCTATCCGATCCGATAAGCCAGCATGATGTCATTTATTCTCTCAAGAGCATTACGGAAGAATTTGAAAAGTCAAAAGAGGGTGACATCATTATCCGTATTCGTCATCTCAAAGATACAGCCCAATTGAATCTCAAACAGCAAAAGTCTGGTGAAATGGATAATTTGGAATATGAAACAGAAGTCAAAGATCCGGAGGAAATGCAGAAGATCCTTCTTACTCTCGGCTGGTCGCCGGTGATAGAGGTTAAGAAACTACGCCGAAAAGGCAAACTTGGATCGTATGAGATTTGTCTTGATCGTGTTGAGGGTCTCGGTACATTTGTGGAACTTGAAAAGTTGACGAGCGATGATGCAGACCACGAAGAAGTTAAGGAAGAATTATTCAAAAAATTGGAATCATTTGGTTTGTCCCGCAAGGACGAAGAGACAATGGGCTATGATACGCAGTTGTACCATTTGAAGATGAAGAAATAGAGTAGAGATATTCACCAAAGAAAAACCGCAAGATTTTTTATGTCAAATACATACGTCGACTTTTTTATAAAGCATACACGCATCAGTAATAATATCCTATCTTACGTGTCTTATTTTATAAGTATGCTATAATAGACATATCTATGAAGAACCGTAGTAAAATATCAAAAAAGATCGTTAGCCAAACAACTCAATTTCTGACTAAAAAGCCAGAATTGGCAAAGGCTATGCGTCTTTTTGATATTTCATCTAAACAATATCAGATAGCTACGGAGGCAACACATTTCTCCACAGAAGTTTCAGCTAATCCAAAGTTGGCTGTATTACAAGGTAGTTATCTTAATTCTTAATATTCAATGAAGGGATGGCAGGATATTAAAAAAGAAATCGAGGATGGAAAATCCCCGGATAAGCCGGCTGGTGATTTTGATGGTGTCCGACGGGCAAAATATGCATTAGTCAGCGCCCTGACGAAAAGACCACTTGTTGTATATGCCACAGCTTTTCAAAATCCTATTAAAGCTCAATTCGCTGGGGCCTTTTTGAGCATTGATCTTTCCGATAAAGATGGTTTCCATGAAGTGACCAGGAATCTTAAGGGCACAGCCGTTGATGTGTTTATCCACAGTCCGGGCGGTTCGGCCGAAGCGACGGAGTCAATCGTCAAAATTTTGCGTAATAAGTTTAAAGATGTACGGTTTATAGTTACCGGTACAGCGAAAAGCGCCGCGACAATGATGATTATGTCAGGTAATTCTATTTTGATGGATTCCAATGCAGAGTTGGGACCAGTCGATCCGCAAGTCAGGGTGCGAGGTAGATTCTCGCCAGCTGGTTCCATCATCGAACAATTTGATAGAGCATCGAAAACTCTGGCAAAAAATCCAGATCAGTTGCCGGTATGGATACCTATTCTTCAGGAATTTGCTCCGGCACTTCTTGTCGAGTGTGAGAATTATATTAAGCTTTCTAAAAAATTAGTTTCTACGTGGCTTGCCGAGTATATGTTTGTCGGAGAAAAACGTGCCAAGCACCGGGCTAGTATCGTCGCACGTTTTTTGGCTAATGAAAAGAATTCACTTTCTCATGCTCGCAGGATAGACTTGGCCCAACTTCAGAATATCAATTGCGGTCTGAAGATTAAGCCGATACACGATGAGAGTCTTGAACTTCAAGATGCATTAGGTCAATTGCATTTATCGATCATGGCCACGCTTGATGGAACAGGAGCGGTAAAACTTTTCGAAAATTCAGAAGGTGAAGCTCTTATCAGATCGGTGGGAATCCAGCAAAATCCTCAATAAGCAGAATTTTGTATTATCAAGATAATATGTTATCATCGTAAATGAATTCTCTGAACCTTTAACAATAAAATATATATGAATGATTGTTGTCCCGATCCCGATATTTGTACGTGTGATTGTCATATCAGTGAAGGGGTAGCCCATATCGTACCTTGTTGCCAAACGTGTCCGCATTGTGATGGAAATATTGTCGTCAGCGCTTATGACAGACATGTGGCACATTGTGCCGAACATCAGAGTGAACACCACGATGGTCGTGGAACACAGTAGTCTCCAAAGTCTCCAATCCTACTTTTCTCAAGCCCGGCACCCGCTGGGTTTTTTACTTTTTTTATAATTACTTATTTCTTCTTCCCCAAAATCTCCACTGCTTCCTCCACCGTCATCTTTTCTGGATCAATGCCTTTCGGAATAAAAATCTGCTGAAAACCGCGCTTGAAGAAAAGGGAATCGGTGCTGTCGGCGGGGGCGTCAGCTTTGCGATAGAGGACGATGTCCTTGCCGGTTTTCGGATGCTGGCCAATGACGCGCACTTTGACGGGAGCGCCTTTTCGGGTAGCTTTTGGTTGGGCGAGGATTTCGAGAGCGCGGGCGAGAGTGACGGTGTAAACATCGTCGGGCTTTTTGAGCGAACGAAAATCGCTGTCATGGACAATGTACGGGCCGAAGCGGCCAGCCGAAGCGGTGATCGGTTTGCCGTCGGTCGGATGATTGCCGAGAAGTCGCGGCAGGCTCAAATAGCGCAAAGCGTCGGCGACGGTGATCTTACTCAAATCGGTACCTTTGGGAATGGATGACATACGGGGCTTGACCACTGGCGTCATTTCAGCTTGTTCAACTATTTTTGTTTCTGATTTTTCTGCTAATTCTGATTTTTTTATTTTTTTTAATCGCGGCTTCTTCACCTTTTTCACCTTCAGCACCTTTTCCCCAAGCTGAACATACGGTCCGAACCTGCCGACAAGCACATATATAGGAAGACCGGTTGCCGGATCATGGCCGATCGGTGTGGTTTTTTTGATTTCCATGCCGTCCATCATGAGGGCGCCGTCGCAATCGGGATAGCGCGAGCAGGAGAGGAATTTGCCGCCGCGGCCGAGCT
>CAZQKU010000067.1:0-4877 GCA_964593965.1 uncultured Candidatus Saccharibacteria bacterium
CCGAGGTCGTTGACCGCCACGACCTCGAGATCATCCGGCCGTTCTCTCGAGATTTTCAGAAATGCCCTGCCAATCCTGCCAAAACCGTTGATGCCCACTTTTATTTTTTTATTTTCCATGTTTTTTATCTATTTTTTAATTTTTGTATTTAATTTTTGTATTTAATAATGTAATAAAATGTAATAACAAGTATAACACGAGTACATTCTGTCTGCGATATGCAAGTGGCAATGAGTGGCGGTGAGTGGCGGTTCATTTCTGTGAGCTTTTTCTAAATGAGAATGAAAACGAAAATTCATCAAAAATATGGCTTACTTTCGTCAGCTAAAAGTCGCTTATTCTCATTTAGAAAAAGTGACAAAAAAGCGACGAAGCGACATGCTTTTTCACAGTATGCAGAAAGATGCAGAAAGCGCAGTACCGAACCGCGCAAAGGCAAAGTATGTTTTCTACCCTACGCCTCTATGCCCGAGAACAGCCACGCCCCGAGCACAAGCATAATAGCAGTAATGACGAGGAGAACGGTAATATCGAGACCGAAGCCGAATTGCGAGCCGCCGACAAGAGCGCCGCGGATGGCATCCACGCCGTAGGAAAGCGGATCTATTTTGACCAAAAATTCGATAACCGGCGGCAAACCAGTCAAAGGAAACAGTGCTCCCGAGAGAAAGAAAATCGGCATGACCAAAAAGTTCATAATGACTTGGAAGCCCTGCATATCATCGAGTCGCGAAGCGATGGCTGTGCCCAAAGCGGTGAAAAAGAGAGCAATGACAATCATAAAAAGAACAGCCGGCAGGATCATCCACCAATCGGTCGGCCGGAAGCCGACAAAAAAAGTGATGGCGAGAACGATGACACCCTGCATGGTGGCGACCGTCGCTCCACCGAGCGTCCTGCCGACCATGATTTGGAGGCGTGACACCGGAGCCACGAGCGTCTCTTTCAAAAAGCCGAACTGCTTATCCCAAATGACTTCGATACCAGCAAAAATGGCGGTAAAAAGGATACCCATGCAGATAACGCCTGGGGCGAGAAAATCAATGTAGTTGCCGCCGCCAGCTTTGGCGTAAATCGCTCCGAAACCGTAGCCGAGCGCCACGAGGAAAAGTATCGGCTGACCAAGCGAGCCGATGAGTCGCGACCGCGAGCGGAGGTATCTTTTTATTTGTCGGAACCACAAAATGTAAATTATTTTCATTTTAGAAATTTTAACGTCTTCCCCACACCCTCGCCATGTGCCCCATGCCGCCGGCACCTTCTTCTTCGCGGATGGCTTTGCCGGTCAAGGCCAAGAAAGCATCTTCGAGTGTCGTCTTGCCCGTCTGTTTCTCGAGATCAGCCGTCGTGCCATGAGCCACTATCTTGCCGTGATCAATAACCGCCAGCCGCTCGGCGTATTTTTCCGCTTCTTCGAGATAATGAGTGGTGAAGAAAACGGTGATTTTCTCGCTCTTGACCAGATCTTTCAAATAATTCCACATCAAGTTCCTCGTCTGCGGATCAAGCCCGACCGTCGGCTCGTCGAGAAACAGCACCGCCGGATGATGAAGTAAACCGCGGGCAATTTCGAGCCGGCGCTTCATGCCGCCAGAATAATTCTTGACCAGCTGATCCTTCTTGTCCCACAACTCGACGAGCTTCATGAGCGTCTGGATACGTTCAGCATACACGGATTTCTCCATACCATACATGACGGCATGAATGAGCATATTTTCGTAGGCGGTGAGCTCGGTATCGAGACTCGGGTCTTGGAAAATGATACCAAATGAGCGCCGGACTTTGTTCGGATGATGGACAACATCAAAACCATTCAACGTAATCTCCCCCGCCGTCGGATGAAGAAGCGTCGTGAGCATTTTGATCATGGTGGATTTGCCCGCCCCATTCGGCCCAAGGAAAGCAAAAATCTCGCCCTTTTTTATTTGAAAGGAAACGTTATCAACCGCGGTAAAATCGCCGAATTTCTTGGTGACGTTTTTGGCGGTGATGATGAAATCATTCATATCATACAGCATAGCATATTTAAAGTTATCAACAATCACCGAAAATCCCCTTATTATCATCCATGACCGCATGATATACTATACGTATATGAAAAAAACTTTTACATACATTACCTACGTTTTGTGTGCCTTTTCTTTGGTTGCCATTGCCGTAGTGACGAGCCTCGCAAGCACCCCTGCGCGTATCGCCCACGCTCAATCGAGCACTGCCGGTCTCACTGGCTGGGCATGGTCGAGTAATATCGGTTGGATCAGCTTTAGCGGCACAGCCGCAGACGGTTCAGCATACGGCGTTTCCATGAACACCACCACACCAACAAGTGCACCTCTGTCCGGCTATGCCTGGTCAGACCATATCGGTTGGATCAGTTTCAATGTACCTGCTGTTGGTTGTCCTCAAACCGACTCACAGGACCTCACTTGTCCACCGACCGTCAACATGACTACCGGCATCGTCACTGGCTGGGCTCGGGCATTGACTCTTGCTGGTGATCCAAATGACGGCGACGGTTGGATTGAGCTTTCGGGTACCAATCATGTTTCCGATCCCACTGCCGCCTACACTTCGGGCAACGAAACCTACAACGGCGGCGTGGCCTACCTAGCTTCCACTACGAACCCTGGCGCCGGTAGTTTCCTCGGCATGGCCTGGGGTAGTGATGATGTTGGCTGGCTTTCATTTAATGTTGGGGTAGCGGGTGGAAATGGAGTAATAGTAGGGTGTGTGTCAAATTGCGGTCCTGCTAGTTCCAATCCTCCCCTCATTACTATCGCCGCCGATGGCAACTATCCAACCGATATCATCGCTTCGTATGGCAATAAGTCCAATCTAACATGGTCGGTTACAAACAATCCGACAAGCTGTACCATGACGTCTTCACCAGCCAATATTCTTCCGACAGGCTTGGTCGCTTCTACGAGTGCAGGTACGTCTTCGGGTATTATAGGCAGTGCCACTACATTCTCTCTATCCTGCTACAACAATTCCGACATCAATAATCCGAGCTCCAATAGCGTTCTTATAACTACGACAACCACCTCCGGCGGGTCAAACCCCGGTGGTACTTCCGGTGTATCCATGTGGCTTGATAACAACAGCGGCAATCCATCGGTAAATCCGCCGATACCGGCGCAGACCAATGTGCATATTCATCCAGCGGATAAAGTAACGCTCAACTGGGATGGAACGGCGTTTACGGACCCATATCAAAATATACTAGGAGCTTCTCCTTCTTGTAGTGGCAATCAAATTAGCGGTCCATCAACAGTCACTAGCTGGACAACCGGCACTCTTGCCAATCAATCTCCCGATAATGCTTCTACTCCTTTTACTCTTCAAGGTTCAAGCCTTACCATCGGAACATATTCTCTTAGTCTTACATGTCGTGCAACAGTGACCGGCGTTCTTGTTTCTTCATCAAGCAAGCCGGTGACTATCACGGTTACCAATTCCAGCATTCACGAACAATAATAGTAGCTTGGTTATAAAATTTTTACCCCCGACAACTCCACATAGAATGTTGATCCTTTATCACGACCCTCCGATTCAGCCCAAATACGACCGTGATGCGCTTCAACGATGCCGCGGGCGATGAAGAGACCGTAGCCGGTGGATTCGACATTTATCTTGGTAGAATCTTTGCCACGACCGCCTTGAGTAAAGAGCAGTTTCTTATCATCATCGGTAAGACCGACGCCGGTGTCGCGCACGGAAAAGACTACTTTGGGCGACGCAGTATGGTCAGCGGCAGAATCAGCTACGGACTGCGACAAACGCACCGTGACACTTCCCTTCGAGGTGTATTTGATAGCATTCTCGAACAGGTTCTTGAAAACTTGGCGGAGTTGTTCCATATCGCCATTGACGGTATAACTGGCATGAGTTTTCATATCGATGGTGCAGTTCGGCACTTGCTCTACAACCGTGCTGTTCATCCAGCCGCTCGCGGAAATTGCGGTAGCATGCTCCGGCTTACCCCAACACGAATAAATCAACTGCAAGCCTTTATCCTCCGCCATCTTCTTATATTCGACGACGAGCGCACCGACGAGAGTGGAGATGTCAAACGGCGCGATGTTGTATTTGACAATGCCGGTTTTGATGTTTGCCGCATTGAGCACGTCTTCCACCATAGCTACGCCTTTGGTATCAGAGTCAAAGCCTTCGGCGACGAATTTCTGCATTTCAGGCGTGAGCGGGCCGGCTTCGCCTTCGGTCAGCAGAGAGAAAATGTTGCGCGACTTGGTGAAAAATCCTTTGACCTGATGGGTGATGAAATGAATGAGGGCGACTTGGTTCTCGTTGGCTTTCGACAGGTCGTCGGCCAAGGTCTGGATGCGCTCGCGCTGTTCGATTTCTTTTAAGACGCTTTTAATGAGAATGACCGAACCGATGAGCACGGCGACAAAGAGGGTGATATTGACCGCAATCTGGCTCGCCGAACTGGCATAGAGAATATTGATGAAGCTGAAGACCGTCAGGATGAAGGCCACGAAAGCGATGGCGGCGACTTTGATGTTGAAGAGGTGGTGCTTGTAGATAGCATAAAAAGTAAAGGCGACGAAAGGAAAGATAAAAAGACTGCCTAATGGAATATAGGTCACATTCAAAAAGATGCCGGCAAGAATAAAATTGAAAATAATAATTAAGGTAAACGTTATGATTGTTCCGACAAGAATGAGTCTGTAAGGAGTCTTTTCTTCTTTTCCTGCATGGCGAATTTTTTTGATTAAAAGATAAAAGCTACCGAATATCAAAAAGAAGACCATAGCGCCGAACAAATATATGCCCGGCAATACGACCGTCTTGGAAACGGTACCGACGGCGGACGTTTCCGCTATGCTTGGGAAAATATATGGCGTAAGAGTAAA
>CAZQKU010000068.1:0-4850 GCA_964593965.1 uncultured Candidatus Saccharibacteria bacterium
AGGAGGGCTACGCCGAGGCGATAAATGTTACGCTCGGATATGCCGTGGTAGAAAAGCAGCCAACCCTTTTTCGTCTTGATGGGTGGTGCGGCGATGCCGACTTTTCGGCCGTCCCACATGCCGGGCCGCGGCTTCATGATTTCGATGCATTTGTTGATTTTTTCATTGGCGAAATCGAGAGTCTTGACATAATCAGCGCAGATGACGGTGCCGACGCGGTGGAAAATGATATACTGCCCGTCTATTTTTTCCGGCAAAATACAGCTGTCTTTGTCATCAATTTCTATTGGACTTATGAGGTACGGCTTGTCCCAATTCCATTTCTTTTTTAAAAAATCTGCTACAGTGATGGAAGTCACGGCCACTGCCGGAGTCTGAACACCGTTGTAAGCTGTATAGGTCATATATATTCTCTGGCCGATTTTCATCACTCGCGGATCCTCGCATCCGCTGTTGCCGCCAGGGATCCGTTTCATCTCGAAAGCTTCACGTGGTATGTATATTGGTTCCGATAGACGTAGATCAATATGGACACCGTCGGCGCTTTCGGCATAACCAACAGTTGAAGTATTGTCATCTGACATAGCGCGGTAGAGGATGCGCACTTTGCCACCAAGGTCAATAGCCGCTGGGTTAAAGACAGCTTTGGCTTGCCAATTTTCAGGAATGGCGGTTCCGCCGGCACCGGCTGCTTTACCGGCATTCTTTTCCGGCTCAAGAATCGGATTATTTTCAAAACGGACGACATCAGCAGGTTTAGTCAGACTGTCGAGAAGGTCGTCAAGATTTACTTCAGCCCGGGCAGAGGTAGTGTCGGCGGCACCATAATAAATGACGAGCTTATCCGACGATTTTTTCTTTGTTTTTTTTGCTTTCTTTGTGGAATTTTTGGCCTGTTTTTTCGCTGGGCCTTCGATGAGTGCTCCAGAAGGGAAAGTAATCCCCGAGACCAGCCCATATTGCTCGTAGATTTCCTCGGGTACAATGAGCGGGCCTTTGGTTTGGGCGATTATTTTTGTCGGATTATTGGCGTCAAGAAGCAAAGCTTCAATGCCGAAGACTTTCTGGCCTTCGAAATAGTGCTGAATATGCGAATAAATAAGAAGCCAACCGCGGTCGGTTTTCAAAGGCGGCGCGCCGATTTCGGTATGGTCAGTCGGCTCGCGACGTAGGTCAATAATATGTTTATCGAGGTTTTTGTACCAAGCTTGCCAGAAATGTTCATTCCAGAGGTCTTCTATTCGGTCGAGTTCGGCAAAGGCAGTCTTAGCTGGCGGTTGATCGCTGTTGACGGTGAACATGACCACGATTTTGCCGTTAATACGCTCGGGAAACATGGTCATAGCTTTGGCGTTGAAGGGTGTGACAAGATGTTTCTCTTCTATTTTTTCAAAATCGCTTGTCACAGCAACAGCCACCTTGATGCCTTGGGCATTAAAGGGATATGTCGAAAGGGCAGTGTAAAAAATATAATAGTTTCCTTCGAAAAAAGTTACTCGCGGATCTTCACAGCCGTATTTTTCCCAGTCAAATTCGGGCTTGATGATCTGGCGACGATTTTCAAAATGGAAACTATCTTTGCTCGTCGTGTGACCGACAGTGGAAATGATTGATGGTCCCTGCCCGGGTAAAATAGAATCCGGTGTACCCATGGCACGGTAGACGCAATGTATGAGAGAATGTTTACCTTTGCCTTTACGCACCGGACACCAATTGAAAGCGGCTACGGATTCCCAGAGGTTGTCCTTGAGCGGAATAAAGAGCGGATTGTGATGTGAGCGCTTGACGACAAACATACTTTTTATTTTGAAAAGTTTATTTTAAACGAATATTTTCTTGCGTCGGGCGGGAACGAGTTCGGGAACCAGCTCTAATGAGCCACTCATCGGTTCATTCGAAACATCAACGCCGAGCAGTTTGAATTTTGGATCGCGATCTTTCAACAAATGCCAAACCATTTCCTCGGTGCCGATAGTAGCCACGCATGACACCAAGTCGCCACCACCATAATAGACGTGAAGGATGCCATCGAGATCGACTGCTCCGCCCGGATAGGCGATGCCCGGTTTGCCGTTGTTTTCATACCATTCATCGGGGGAAAGAATGGGTCTTCGGCAACGAGCAATGACTTTGGTTGGATCCTTGAGGTCGATCAGCATGGCACCGATTTTATATTTTGACGAATCGCGTTTGTCAACGGCATTATAAATAGCCAACCAGCCTTTGTCAGTCTTTATCGGTGCGGCACCCATGCTCATTTTGCGGCTATCCCAGTACGATGAGCGTGGACGAATGGCATACTGACCAGTCAGCCATCGAGCGGTTTTACCACCTTTGCCGTCGTCTACTTTACCTTCACCGAACTCCAGCTCTGGTACTGTGTCTATCATGATGTCCGGCCATATTCGGTGGAACAGAACGAACTTGCCGTCAAT
Source organism: uncultured Candidatus Saccharibacteria bacterium (assembly GCA_964593965.1). Lineage (GTDB taxonomy): Bacteria > Patescibacteriota > Minisyncoccia > Phycocordibacterales > PALSA-1337 > PALSA-1337. The sequence continues at coordinate 2,436 of CAZQKU010000068.1, forward strand.
TTTTTCCGGCAAAATGACGGCACTTTTACTGCCGACTCCCGGTGGCGACATGAGCATTGATTTCGACCATTTCCATTTCTTTTTCAAAAAATCGTCAACGCTAATGGAAGTCAACGCCGAACGTTGAGGCCATGAGCCGTTGTGGGCGACGTAGGTCATGTAAATGCGATCGCCAATGAGGGTAGCTTTTGGGTCTTCACAGCCACCCCATGAACCGCCCGAAGCGAAGAGAGTATGGTCATGTTCGGTTTTTATCATATCAGCCTCGGCAACGGATTTCTCATCTTCCTTTTCCGTCGGACTCTCGAACCATTCATGGGGCGAATAGACCGGCCGTTTCGAGCGTTCATCGAAATTCACTCCGTCTTTACTCTCAGCATGGCCGATCCGTGACCAGCTGTCGTTACCCACGGCCCGATACAGGAGATGAACTTTATCGTCAACTTTGACGGCGGTGGGATTGAAAGTACCGCCCGATTCCCACGAGCGAGTAGTCGGCTCGATGACGGGATTTTTGGCGGATTTTTTTAAACTGGCGGGAATACGTCGGCGGTGATCATGAAGAATGTCGGCAGGGAATTCGAAAAAGCCTACTTTTGCCTCATGTGTATCATGGCCGTTCTCACCGGCGGTATGTGAAGCCACATAAAAGCGCGCCGTCGGCTCCTTTTCAAGGCTCGAGCCTATCGTTGAGGAAGGTACCACTCCAAGAAAAGAGAAAGATTCGGCTGATTTGCTCAATTCGCTCCATGGCAGTTCGGCGAGCGGCAATTCTGTCTGCCAGATGAGTTTCGTCGGATTATTTTTGGAAAAAAGGGCCGCTCCAATTTTAGCAAATCGTTCTTCACCGATTTTTTTATCCTGAAAAGCGACGTCTTTGACGATATCTACCTTGATGGTTGACTCGAAGAAAACAGCGATGCCATCCTCCATAGCCAGAGCTCCCATAATATGGAACGGCTGTCCTTCGAAGAAATGCCAGTGAGGAACGCGCGGCGGCAAAATCTTTTTCCATGTTTTTAGATTTTTTGAAACGGCGGTCTTGAGAAGATCAGCGCTTTCATAATACACCACGTCTCCGGCGTCATCCCCGTCGTTATCTTCTATATTAGGGATGAGTATACCGGGCGTGGTCACGTCTTTGACCGTACCACCGACCACCCATGTTATGCGATCTTTAGTGCCAGCGTACACAAGAGTCTTGGTGTGAGAAGTTGTAGCATGAGACGTCGTGTCGTCACGAATATATGTCAATGTTACATCGCCTTCATTGCAGAAGAATTTGAAGTGATGACATTTGCGTATGTCTTCTTCTGTTCCATCGGCCAGTTTTAGTCGGACTTTATATGATTTGCCGGAAAACATCGTATCACCGGTACCGGCAATACAGCACAGCTCTTCTTCACCGTCATGATGAATGACTCTGGACAAGAGAAAGACACCACGCTTGTGATAGCCGACAGCAAGCGGCTCTCGAGAAAAGGGAACATGTTTCGCTAATGCGGGCATTGTGAGGATAGACGCAATACGATACAATTATATAACGGTTTATATTTCAATGATACCAACGGAAAAAATGAAAAAGGGGACAAGTAGCGGTACAACATGGCGAGAAGATTGCTTGAAGCCGGCAAAATTGGTCATGTTCGATCTCGACGGCACTTTGGCCGAGAGCAAAGCTCCTCTCGATGGAGAAATGGCTGGTCTTTTATGCCAATTATTAGAAAAGACAAAGGTAGCGGTCATTTCCGGAGCTTCATTTGTCCAATTTCAGTCGCAGTTTTTGAATTTTCTTCACTGCGATGGATCCGAAAAAAGTGGCGAAAAGTCAGCTTTGACGAATCTACTTATTTTGCCGACGGTTGGGGCGAGTTTTTATCGCTATGAAGCTGGTGGAAAAAGCGATGATGAGAGCGGACATACTAAGGGTCAGTGGAAACTTGTCTATGAAAAAAAGCTGACACCTGAAGAAGAAAAACTCATTGAGGACGATCTCAAGCAAGTTGTGACTGTCGCTGCCTCCCATGCTGTTGTCGTACCTGAGAAAGTTTACGGCGAGCGTGTAGAAAATCGCGGCACTCAAGTGACTTTTTCTGCTCTTGGTCAACAAGCGCCGCTTGCTGAGAAAGCCGCGTGGGATCCCGATCATGCGAAACGGGAGGAAATCGTCCGAGATCTCACGCCACTATTGCCCGATTTTGAAATAGAAATCGGTGGCATGACTTCGATTGATATCACCAAGAAAGGTATGAACAAAGAACACGGTATCATCGCCGCCATCGAGTATCTCGACATTTCCAAAGACGATGTGCTGTATGTCGGCGATTCACTTTTTCCCGGCGGCAATGATTATGGGGCGGTCACCGCGGGGGTGAGGACGGTTGCAGTCAAGGATATTGCTGAAACAAAAAAATT
>CAZQKU010000069.1:0-4814 GCA_964593965.1 uncultured Candidatus Saccharibacteria bacterium
AAGCCGTATTTAAAAAAGACAGAATCGATGAAGCTCATATTTTATATATGGAAGCTGTCGAACTCCTTCGTTCGCGGTCAAAGCTGAAGGAGAATCCCGCTGGAATTCGCGCGACGATCGGAAAATTGTTTGCCGCTTTTCGGGGCGAGAAAGTTTCTTTTACTGATGTGTCTGCTTCGGATCGGACTTCAACGCATAGTCGCCGACCTTCCGGAGAATTTATCGCTAACCCTGGGAAAAATATTACTATTGACGTTGATGGAGTAATATATGAGCGTTTGCCAGTCCGAACTCGTCTCATTAGTCTGCGTGATACGGATCTTGTACCAATTATTGATGAATATGTCAGACCATATATAAAACCCGGCGATATGCTTTGTATCAGTGAAAAGGTACTGACCATTATCCAAGGACGAGTCGTTGATATGAGTACCATCAAACCGACGGCATTCACTCGTTTCCTCGCCCGCAACGTCGGTAATCATTATGGTTCGACAGATTTTCATGGTTTTGGCCATGGTACGGCGCTCGCCATGCAACTTTTTCTCGAAGAAGCAGGTTACGTACGGGTACTTTGTGCCGCCGCTCTATCAGCTGTCACACGGCCATTCGGTATTCGCGGTTTGTTCTACTATATCTGCGGAAAGCGGGCAAAATCGATTGATTGCCCGATGTCGTTTCTTATTCTCGAATACGCCCATTCTGCCAAGCTTGCTCCCAACGATCCGAATGGCGCGGCACGACAGATAAAGGCTCGTTGTGGTGTGGAGACCGTTATACTTGATGCCAATTATCGCGGAGCTTTTTCTCTTGGGAAATCAACACGCGCCATCTCTGAATCTTTCATCGGTACGTTATTTCGTGATAATCCTCTCGGTCAGTCCGACGAGATGACGCCGTTCTGTATCGTGCGAAAGAAATAAAAATGCACGTAATCCGTATTCGTTTATTTGCGTGGATTATTTCTTGTTCTCTTTTTCTCCTTCTTTTATCAAAATATCGTAAATGTCCGGCTGATAGCCGATGATAATCCGGCCATCAAAGTCAACGACCGGTGTTTGTTCATTGCCGCTACTTGCTTCGAGGAGGATTTTTTTATTTTCTTCACTTGTACTGACATTGATTTCATCAAAATCAACATCCGCATTTCTAAAAAAAGCTTTGGTTAAGTCGGACATGATTGACCCATCGGAAGAGTAGATAGTGACGTCGTGGTGCTTTTTAAATGGCATAGGGGCAGTATATCAGAGAGATATTTTATAATCGCTCAATGAAGGCCTGTATCGAATCGTCACCAAGGAAATCGAAATGGGTGAAAGCGACGCCCGGATCCTTCCCGCTGAATGCAAGGACATGGGACAATCTGTATGATGTATAGTCTGGGTATTTTTCTTTCAGACGATCGGCGAATTCCGTGATACGTTCCATCGTCTGCAGTCGCTGTTCGATCGGCTCTGCATACTTTTGAGATAGTTTCGACTTCAGTCGCGCGGCGATTTCATCTTCGGATTCTATCCCATTTTCCGGTTGGCCTATTTTTTCATAATCAGACATGGAAGTATTGTAACATATCTTTATGTGACGATAATGTTCATTATGGTGGACATACTGAAAAATCATTGGAATCAAATGAGGGAGTATGTGACGGAATGGTATTTAGCATTTAATGAGAAGGGGTATGTAAAAGCATAATTTTTCAAGATAATATTTACACGCGCATAGAACAAAAGAAAAACGCCGTACCCGAAGGTCGTGCGTCTTTTTGAAACTGATTGACTGTTATTTTTTAATTTCCTTATCTTCGAGTTCCCTGATGCCCGGCAAGAAGGGGATCAACGATGCTGTGATTATAAGAGCAATTCCACAGCACGTGAGCACTGTGCGTGAACCGAAATGTCCAGCGAGCCAGCCAGAGCCGAATGAGCTTAGCGCCATCCCCCCATAGAAGAAGGTGAAGAGGACTCCGAGAACGATCCCAATCCTACGCTTCTTTGCAAGATGGTAGATTGCACCACGTATTGGGGCGAAACCAGTCATGAAGCCGAAGCCGCAGAGAAAGAGGAAGAGCGAGCCTACGTGTATATCTGTCATCTGGACAAATCCGAGGTGTGCGAGACCGATAATGAAAGTACCAGTCACAATGAACTTTACCGGATGACGCTCGCTCCAGAATATCGCACAGAGCGATCCAAGGAGCGATCCTGCACCTGCTATGGCTGCGAGATAACTGTATTCTTTGGGTCCTCCATGGAACATCTCCTTCGCAATGATCGGGAGGATGACGTTGTAAGAGTAACCAAAGATGGTGATGACGACCGCCAGGATAATACAGAGCCGAAGGCCGAGGCCTTTGAAGGTGTATATCATGCCGTGCTTTATCTTGAGCATCATTCCTTTCAGGTTCTTGTGAGTTCTGACATGGTGGTCAAAATTCATCATATGAAGCCCGAATATGAGAACGATATAGGACAGAGCGTTTAGAATGAATGAATTGGCGTAGCCGATATAGATGACTGAGTATCCAGCTAGTCCGTTACCCACGATCATTGCAACTGTGTAGAGCGATGCGAACATCGTGGCGCCGATCCGGTCATTGTACCTGTTCACAAGTGCGTCTTTGATGATGGCATTTCTGCACAAACCATCGACAGCGTTGGTCAATCCAGAACAGGCAGTGATGAATACGATGCTGGACAAAGGGATAGAGCGAAGATCCGGGTGTTTGTATGCCAAGTATGCAAATCCGCATGCTTGCAGTATTCCCAGAAATGCAGTGATCTGAAGGACACGGCGCTTGTCGTAGACATCCAGGAAGAACCCAATGAAGATGCTCAGAAACGTTCCCGGGATGAGATTGAGGGATGCGACGAGTCCGATCCAAAAAGGAGCTCTTTTTGAGCCGACGATTTCGATGAGAAGAAGAGCCAGGATAGATGTTCGCATCATAAGTCCCGTTAGAGAAATAATCTGCGTCCCAAAATACCAGCGCATGTTCTGTTCCGAAAGAATGTGGACTCTTTTTGTCTCTATGCCTAGTCGGGGCAGTATAGTGTTTGAGTTCAAACGGTTCCTTTGGTTGTAAGTTTTCAATGAGCTGTGCCGTTATGGTCAGTTCTCCAAATCTGTGTTCACATTAGCACCATTTTATATTTATGTCAAGTGCGTCGGGTAAGGCAAATCTGTGGAATTGGAACCAAAATATCCCTAAGAATAAGGGTATTTTTCGTTGTGGACATACTGAAAAATCATTGGAATCAAATGAGGGATTATGTGACGGGGTGGTATCTGGCGTTTAATGAGAAGGAATATGTAAAATTGTAGCTCTTGTTCTGTCGGTGCATCGGTGCAAAGGATCGAGGGCGGTGACGACGAATTGGATTGTCTTTTTTATTCCTGATACCGTGTCAGGAAAATAAAAACTCCCTGTATCACAATTTCTTGCGATACAAGGTAGGTAAGTTGATGTGCAAGCGGATCTATTGGGAAGAAGGTAACCGGAACCAACGTACTTTGAGTTGCACCATCCTATCTTCGACGGGTTTCATGTTTCGTCGAGATACAGGACCTGCTTCTGCGAAATCATCAAAGTCAATCGTTTCCTCAACATCTTGGAACTCAACTATTCCTTTTCGGGCAAGATCACCCATATGAGTGTAAAAAGTGGGTCCGGAGACTCTTATACCCTTATCCCTCAACTGTCGGATAAAAGCACTTCCTCTTATCCATCTTGTTGTATACAGAAGCTTGGGGATTTCATTTCGGATGGCTTCATATTTCTTTTTGGAAAAGTATATAGCGACGATATAGAGTAAGATGCCGACAAGTAACAAAAGTTTCATTATTTATTCCTCGTTGAATTTTTTGCTGGATTATTCCAGCGTGTACAAGTTACTAAACATAAGTTATCACTTATCCAAGATTATGTCAAGTTTGTGGAACACTGTGAAGGACGTTAGAACTATGTTTGAGAAGGAGAATAGATATATCTACATACCTGATCTGAGTAGATATGCGAAATAGTATTTACCCCACAGTCTGTGTCACTATATCCATTAATCGAGATATGGTGATATATGCGACCATGTTTGGGGTTCTTACCATATCTCACCTTATAACCCTACGTCGCTATACTGCGGAAATAGTTTTTCAACCATAGTTTCTGTATTCAAGTGTGACGATTATTGCCGACAGATTCAGCTAACTTTCCAAAAGTCACTTGCCATAATAACTTTTTCCCGAGCTACGCTGGAGAGTATGTAAACAAGAAGCCCCACTTGAAGCGTGAGGCTTCAAGTGGGGCATATATTTATTTTGTTGAATTTGGGGGTTATTTTTTGAGAACCTCGCAAATTTGTTCGATGTCGTAAGGCTTGTCAAACGTTCCTTCAGCGCCAAGACTTTTTGCACGCTGCTTAGTTGCGTCCTTCATTGTTCCTGAACCCAGGAAGGCTCGAACACCCGGTTTTATTTTTTTAGCCTCAGTGATTGTTTCGAGACCGTCAATACCGGGCATGTTGAGGTCTGTAAGAAGAACATCAATCGAAGAATTCTTCTTGAGTAACTCGAGGGCAATTTCACCGTTTTGAGCAGTGAAGACCTGGTGCCCAGCATGCTCAAAAAGAGCTTCATAGGCAAGTAGGTTTGAGCCGTCATCATCTGCAATTAGAATTTTCATTCAGTTTCCTTTTTGTTGTTGTTATATCATAGAACACCTTGCGCTATGGTAGCATATTTTGTAAATCTGTCAAGTCTGTGGACATACTGAAAAATCATTGGAATCAAATGAGGGAGTATATTACTAAGTGGTATTTGGT
>CAZQKU010000070.1:0-4799 GCA_964593965.1 uncultured Candidatus Saccharibacteria bacterium
AGCAGGCATTTGCGGAGCACGGATATTTTCTTGGTAGAAAATTCCTCGTGCTCGCACCGTCGCGCTCACAAGTCTCCGCAAATGCCTGCTCTATTGCTTTATTGCAGTAAATATTTTAAGGTATGTTTATCATTATATTTATATAAACCATGAAATACACCATAGACGCACAAAACAAGAAAATCGGCAGAGTCGCAAGCGAAGCGGCAGGATATCTTATGGGCAAAAATTTGGCGACATACCAGCGTAATAAAGCGCCGCAGGTCAGCGTCAGCATCGTCAACTGTGGCAAAGCGGCTATTGATTCAAAGAAAAAAGAGGATAAAAAATATGTCACCTTCACCGGCTTCCGCGGCGGCATCAACACCGAAACGCTCGGCGCTTTGATCGAACGCAAAGGCACCGCTGAAGCTTTTGAGCGGGCAGTCTACCGGATGTTGCCAGCCAACACCCTTCGTCGCACCATGATGAAAAATTTGACTATTACTGAATAATGCCCATCGTCGCAATTTATTTTAAAAATTATTACAACATTTCCATGCAAAACATCCACACCGCACGATATATCGAAACCGTTGGCCGTCGCAAGACCTCCATCGCCCGTGTGCGCATCAGTCCTGCCGCCAAGACTTCATATACTCTAAACGACAAGACTCTCGAAGACTATTTTAAGACGCTTGATCTTCAGCGCGTCGCTATGTCTGCGCTCGTGACGTCAAAGCTCGCGGCTACTTTCACCATCACTGCTATGATCAAAGGCGGCGGCATTCATTCACAAGCGGAAGCTTTCCGCCATGGCGTCGCCCGCGCTCTCGACAAGTATGACAAAGAGCTCCACACCACTCTCAAGAAAGCTGGTTTCCTCAAACGCGATCCTCGTGCCAAAGAGCGCCGCAAGTTCGGACTCAAGAAAGCCCGCAAAGCTCCGCAGTGGTCGAAGCGCTAGTCATACAAGACGATCGGTCTTATAATTTGTGAGTAAAACATTTCATAAATGAAAAACCGAGACTTTTTCTTTCAACAGTACGACAAGATCAATTGGACAAATCAAGAGAAGACGCATTTAAATGTGTCTGTGAATAAATTCATTATTGATGAGATAATTTCAAAAAAGAGCATACCTTTTAAGATATTTGATATAGGGTCTGGAATAGGATTTTTTATTAGAATGTTGAAAGAAAAATATGCTGATTCGATTTATATTGAAGGTTGTGAACCCTCAAAAAAAAGCTACGATTATTTTGTCAAAAATAATATAAATAAGAACAACATTACAATATATCCGAGCACTTTTCAAGATTTTATGACGGATGAAAAATTTGATTTCATTACCGCAATATATGTTTTTCCCCATTTCATAGAAGCTGATTTACGTCAAGTAGTTCAAAAGATATTCGGAATGCTCAATAAAAATGGAAAGCTGGTTATAGTCGTTTCTAACGAAGAATATTTGAGGAATAAGTTGAAGACTAAAAGAGACCTCTTTATAGAAAAGAATGTTATTGAATTTAAAGGTAAGGAATATAAAGAATACCTCCATTATGTGGAGATTCCTGAAATGGGGACTGTTATAGATTATGATCGTGAGGAGGATTATTACAAAGACCTGCTTGAGGATAATGGCTTAATACTAGTGAAAAAAGATACGATACATAGTGATGAATATATCTGCACCATATTCACTTTTGAAAAAATTTGATTTCTTCTTTAAATATGCATATACTTACATCATCAAAAAACCCATGGATAAAACAAGCGCAAATTTTAATAAACTCTTGCAATCATTCAAGGATAAGTGGGTGGCCGTCTCTGACGACTACAGTCAGGTTTTTGCCAGTGGTGATACATTGGAAAGTATTATCAACAAAGTAAAGGATACGACGGGTGTCAAAATGTTCCGGGTAATGCCGTTCGATATGATCTACTCGCCTCTGACGAGATGAGGTACCGATACTTAACGCAGATGAACAGGGATCCACATAAGCCTCATTTCCGAAGGGCTGTTGTGGACGTGGAATTGATTGGTCCCGCAAAAAGCATCAGTACTATCGCACTTGTTGATTCGGGAGCTGATTATTGTCTTTTTAACATCGCGTATGCAAAGGCCATCGGCATTGATCTTGAGAAATGCCAGAAAGGTCGCACGATAGGTATCGAAGGACAAGGCAAGGAGATATGCATGACTGATCTTGAAATACAGGTTAAAAATCTCAGCAAAGTTACCATACCAGTCGGTTTTATTGATAGCAATTCAGTCATTGGGCTTATTGGACAGACCGGGTTCTTCGATCTGCATAAAATTAAATTTGAAAGGGATCATAATACGTTTGAGATTAACCCAGTCAGGAAATAGAGAAATATTTTTGCAAAAAATATCCGTAACCCGTATACTATATCCACTATGGATGAAGATGTAAAAAATAATAAGAAAAATCTCGCCGACGACATCTCCTACGACACCGGCTCTGATACCACCGCTAGCGACCCCACCCTCGACTCCACCGGTGCGGACGACAGCGTCGTGGCCGAAGAGTCCGCCGCCGAGACAGTCAAGAAACTGCGCGGCCAGCTCAAAGCCGCCCTCGAAGAGAAACAGACGTATCTGACCGGCTGGCAGAGGGACAAGGCCGACTTTGTCAATGCCCGCAAGCGCGACGCCGAAGCCCAGAAGGAAATGATTAAGTTCTCGAACGAAGCCCTCATCGCCGAGCTCATTCCTGTTCTCGACAGCTTCAACATGGCTTTTGCCAACAAGGATGCCTGGGAAAAAGTGGATAAGAATTGGCGTACCGGCGTCGAATACATCGCCAGTCAGCTCAAGCGCGCTCTCGAAGACAACGGCCTCAAGGAGATTGACCCGACCGGCCAGAAATTCGATCCTCTTCGCGACGAAGCCACCGACTTCGAGCCGGTGAGCGACGCCAAGCTTGACGGCATGGTCACGACCGTCATCGCCAAAGGCTATTCATATAACGGTCGTGTGCTCAAAGCGCCGAAAGTGAAGGTAGGGGAGGTGAAGAAGTAGCTATTCCCCCAGCTTCTCCTTCGCGCTCACTCCAGCCGCTTCAATGTCTTTCTTAATATCCTTCCAGTGTGACTTCAAGCTCTTGATCAGATCGGTGAGCTCGTCCTTGTTGATGTCTTTCATGACAGCGTATTTGTCGGCGATTTCGGTCACGGCGGCGTAATAGGTGTCTTCGCTGACGTCTTTCATGGTCTCGATTTTATCCATGAGTTCGGCCTTGAGGCGGAGGGTCCAGCTTTTGATTTTCTTGCGGGTCTTCGTGGCGTCATCTGAGCCGTAGAGGAAATAAAATCCCGCGGCCGCGGCGGCCAAAGCGGCAAGTCCGGCAATGGCGTGACCGGCATGGTTAGTATGACTCGTATGATCTGCGTGCCCGCTTTTATTTTTTTGTTCTTTGTGTTCCATATTTTTTATTTTAGTTATCTATTAAATTACTTACTGAATATTTTATTATTAAATGTGTTTTATTTCACTTTTTCCCCTATCCTTTGCCCTCATCACGAGTCCATTTTTGAGAGCTTTTTCTAAATGAGAATAGAGAGCATTTTTCTGACGAAAGTAAGCCATATTTTTGATACATTTTCGTTTTCATTCTCATTTAGAAAAAGCTCTCATTTTTCTCATCCCCCCTCGCCTCATCCATGCGGTTGGTTCGCAAATATGCCTCGCTACGCCTCATTATGTCCTATAAACATGCACCGCAATCCACATGGCGAGCATGCCGAGCAAAAACGCCGCAAAGAAGTTTACAAACCTCGTGAAAAGCTCGCTCTCACCACTAAACCACGTCACGCACAATATTATCGCCATTACGACGATAACTCCTATGACGTATACTTTGATGCTATATTTCTTCACCATTTTTATTCGGCATCTTTCGCATTACGCCGCTTCGACCGGCGCCGCTTGTCGGCGTACCAGCGGAAAAAGCTGAAAAGCGAACGCAAAGGCCCGGCGCCGCTTCGCATATTGGCGCGGATTTCGCTGTGGATGTCCTTCAAATCTTCGGCAATCTCGCCGGTCTCCTTGCGCACGATGCGCGAAATTTCCCGAATGTCAGCCATGATGATGGCGATATAAATGAGGATGACGATGAGGACGATGGCGACGAGCACAACGACGATGGTCGTCACGAAGAAGAAAATGTCGGCGTGGATGAGGGTGGACATGGCTACATTATATCTCGGCTGTTAAACAAGGGATATATTGACATTTTTAATTTATATGATAGGCTACAATTAGTTAGCACAACGAAATCTAAACAAGAAAGGTCATGTATGTTACGCAAAATAATGGCTCGTTTTTCAAAAAATAATTCTACTCCTCCATTGGTTTGTTATCGGGATTGTGATCTGGTCTCTCCAAACGGACTTCAAGTATTTGCCAGTGCCGGTCCCGAAAAGAGACCTCTCCCAACAGCAACCGATCAAATTATCATCGTAGAAAACTCCACATTCCAACGATGGTATCCGTGCGGTCATCGTGGACCGCGATGGTTCGTCTTAGATACTTACGGAGAGCGGACAAAAAAAATCAAGGGAAATGAACGCTGTTCTGTGTGCGAGACCGCCCGCCTCAAGAAATACTGCATCAGGTGTTCTGTGTGCGGTTTGATTATTCTGCCGGGCGACGGGGTTGCTATGTACCACAAAAGCAGTCCGGGTATCAAACTGGATATCGCCACAAAAGTTGGCGACTCCGTCGTCGGTTGCGTGCGTTGGGATTGTTGTCCAAGCGGCGGATTCTTAGCTGGTAATTGGAGCGAACAAGGGTT
>CAZQKU010000071.1:0-4758 GCA_964593965.1 uncultured Candidatus Saccharibacteria bacterium
AGATATTGACCGCCGAAATATCCAAAGCAACTTTCGGCGTCACCCCGAGCGAGTACAAAGAGCTTAAGGGTCTGGCCCGTGAGAACCTCCGTGATCACATGGACGATCTTGAGCTCATTTTTACTATGCTCGGTGAGCGGGCGACGACGGAAATTCATCGGGTGGATGATTCACAGGGTGTGGGTAAGCTGAAAGCCGATGCGCAGACGGGTGGCGACATTGCCGGCTCCGCCCGAAAGAAGCTAGAGAAACGCATCGGCAGGCGGATTGTTTCAAAAGAAAACTTTTTGCATGAACCGGAGTCGAGGAAACGGCTAAAGAGGTGATTAAAGAAATAAAAAATCAAATACGCTATACTATCCGAATGTCCACTACATCATTCCAGCCGCCGCAGACTTCACAACTACATACCAAACCCCATATTCCTTACAATCCCGCCGACCAGATAAAAGCCGATGAAGAAGATTTAGTCAGGTCAGTCACCAAAGGCATCTTTTTTGTCGTGATCATCGCCGCTTCCGCCGGTGTCGGTGGAGTTTTCGGTTGGTATTGGGAAGATGCGTACAACGCCAGCCATCCACCGGTCATTTCCGATACGGAAATCAGGGAAGATTCGCCGAGTTATCGTTTTATCAATCCGATCATTTTTGCCGATGATGATAAGGTACACTATCCGGAATTCCAGGCCTTCGATAATAGCTTGGATGGTTACATAGCTTTCGCGGAAAAGAAAGCTTCTATTGATTCGGTTTCGGTCTATTTTCGCGATTTGAATAGTGGTCACTGGACAGGCATCAATGAAGATGACACATACGATCCGACCAATATGCTTGAAATCGTGGTCATGATGGGTTATTTTAATAAAGCCAGCGATGATCCGAGTGTACTATCGCAGGAACTATATTATGATGCGAAATCTTTGGCGACGATTCAATATTATCCTCCCGCAAAAATCATGCCTGCCGGTTTCTATAGCGTTGACCAATTGCTTGAAAACATGATTATATATTGTGATACTACCGCCGAGAAGGCTTTGACCGACGCTCATCCCGATTATATACATCAAGTCTACAGCGATTTTCAACTGCCACAGCCATCTGTTGCCGACTACACCTCTATTGATTCCATGTCGGCTCGGCAATACGCTACTCTTTTTCGGGCTCTCTATAATGGTACGTATCTTTCGTGGGATCTTTCCGAGCGGGCTATGCAATTGTTGTCTATGACTCGTTGGAACAAAGGCCTCGTGGCTGGACTTGATGAAGGTATTGGTGATGATACGGATAGGGACAATTCTGCCGTCACTATCAACACTTCGACCACGAGCAATCCAAACGTAAGCGATCCCGACGCCACTGACAGCACTGCCGTCGCTCACAAATTCGGAGAATATACCAGTCAATTGGCGGATGGTACGGTTGTCAGTAGGGAACTCCACGATTGCGGTGTCATTTATTTTCCCGGTAAGCCGTATTTGCTCTGTGTTATGACTAAAGGTAGTGATTTTTCGACTCTTGCCGGGGTCATTTCAACAATTTCCCGTATAGCGTATAATTATGTAGATGAGCGGTAGTATAGATATCGTCATCACAATGATTTTCAATCCATAAATCCATAAATCCATAAATTTGTAATAACTATGGTAAATCCTTTTGACAGAACATTTTTCAGATTCTTGCTCGGTTTCACTTTCATTCTGACGGCAAGCTTTGGCGTGATGTATTTTGTCGGTGCCTATATGAAATAAAAATGAAAACATAACTGAAATAAATTTTTTAAAATAATCGAAAATATGTGAAGCAACGCAACGCTTTCCCGCGGCGAATCTATACAGGTTCGCTATTTTGTTTTTGAACTACGGATTTTATGAAGATTTTAACTTTTCTTTACGGAGATTTTATCGCTCTTTGATAGGCTAGTGGCATTATCAGCTATGAACGGCGTATGCCAGTCATTAATTATATATACACTAAAACTATATGAAATATATTAAACGTATTAAACTTATTTTTATTTTCTTTGTTTTCATGCCTCTGCTTTTTGTGTCGTCGTCTTTTGTCTCACTGCCCGTCGTATACGCCGAGACGCATATTACCAGTGATACGACTTTTGAGAATGGCACAGCATGGCTCCGCAACGGCAGTCCGTATATTCTCGACGACAGTATTACTATACCTTTCGACACCAGCCTGTATGTCGGTCCAGGTGTGACAATCACTGCTTCTTCGACGCCCGACAATCCTATTTCCATTTTTGCTATTGGTGATATCACTGTCTCCGGCACAGCCGATGAACCGGTAACTATCGCCGGTCTCGATAGTATGACTATTTCTCGATCGAATGCTTCCATAGATCATGCGGATATTGATCTGCCTAATGGTATTGAAATGTTCTACGCCACGACGACTATTGCCTCGAGTACTATTCATGGAGCGCATGATCTCTCAGGCGATAGTATCGGTACAGCCAAAGCCGTCAGCTCATGGGGAAGTATGCTTACTATCAAAGATAGCTCAATACGTGACAACGATTACGGCATATATTCTTATCATGTCTCTCCGGGGCCATTCTTGTCTATGCTTGGTCAGACTATTTTTGGTCAGACGGCTCTGGCGGATGTTACCGATGATCCCACGCAGAATCATATCTCCATATCAGGAAGCGATATTGTTGATAATGGGACGTATGGTATATTTAACGCCACTACCAATGTCATTCATGCCGAAAATAATTGGTGGGGAGATGCGGCGGGACCGCGAGTGGCGACAAGTAGTACATCAACGGGAGATTTTGTATACGGACTTGTTGACACCGTTCCATGGCTGACGAAAGATCCGTTGGATCCGGCGAAAGTGCTAGCCACTGTATGCTGTTCAAATGTTCTATTTCTGCCGGGTATAGAAGCGAGCCGACTCTATAGTGGTCAGAATAGTCAGAACAATCAAACCAGCCAAACTTCTACCAATAAGCTATGGGAACCTGTAAACAATGCCAATGTGCAGAATCTCTTTATGACCAACGCTGGCATGAGCGTCAACTCTTCCATACATGCGAATGGCATTATTGATAGCGCATATGGTTTCGGCATATACAATAATCTTATCACCATGATGAATGATGTGACAGCGAACAGAACGATCAATGCGTGGGAACCTTTTGCGTACGATTGGCGATTGGGCGTCGACAGTTTTCTCAATGGGGCAACAACAAATGGCACGATTGGCACGATAATGTCGACGACCTCGGCAATGACATCGAAACTTCTCGCCGATTTCCTATCGCTGGCTTCTTCTTCAAAAACAGGAAAAGTGACTATTGTAGCTCACAGTAACGGTGGTCTTGTGGCTAAAATGCTAGCAAAAACATTGGCTTCAAGTGGCAGAGACGGTCTCATAGACAAGATGGTCATGGTGGCTGTGCCGGAGCTTGGTACGCCACAAGCAGTGGCAGGTCTTCTTCACGGAGACAATGAAGACATTCTTGACGGCTTGATTCTCGGTAAAGATACGGCTCGTGAGCTTGGCGACAATGCTCCTGGTGCTTATGGTCTTCTGCCATCGAAAGATTATTTCAGCGCAGTAGCCAGTGCAACGGCGGTCATACCGTTGTCCGTGCAGTCGAATATGTTTCAGCCGATTATTTCTTTCGCTACCTCGACACTGACTACTTCAGACGGTTTCCACTTGATGGGAGACATTCAGAGTATCTCCACATACGATTCTTTGCGATCTTTCCTGGCTGGCATAGCCGATCATCGAGAGTCACCTGCGACGAACGGTGCTCCTTTCGATACCAGTCTGCCGTCTGTTCTCCATGCCGGTATGATTGATAGCGCTCAAAATATTCACACTATTCTCGATACATTCTCTGTGGCTTCTTCAACGAAAGTCATCTCTCTCATAGGCGTCGGCAATGACACTCTCACCAGTCTGCATTATTTTGAAAAAGTGGATTGTCCACTGACGAATACTTTTGTTGGCATATATCGGCCAGAGCCATGCACGGATTCTCTCGTGCATACAGCTTCGACCACAATTTACGGTGATGGTACGGTGGTGGCTGTTAGTGCACAAGGGATATCATTGGGCGGAAAAGTATCAGATGCAAATTATTATTTTAATCTTCTTGCCGACAATAAAGGCAAAATGATACCCGATGATCATGTCAACATACTCAACAGCGCTTCCGGTGTGGCTTTCGTCAAAGATCAGGTGACGGAACCGACAATGAGCACTACCACGCCAACGATTTCAGCTTCACCGACCTTACCTCCTTATATAACAGACACTGAACCGACTCTGGCCGATTTTCACGAAGATAATCTTGTCATCACCATGCATTCTCCCGTAGACGTCAATATATACGACAATCAAGGCAGACATACCGGTCCGATACCCAATCCCGATCCGACCTCTGACCTTATCCGATATGAAGAAAATATTCCTGACAGTAGATATGATCCGGAAGCGAGCGATGGTACATCTGTCACTGTGCCGTACGGTACCGATTATAGAGTCATTTTGAACGGTACCGGCAGTGGATCCTTTACGCTCGATACGGAACGCGATAAGAACGGCACTGCTGTAGCCGGCAGTGAGACTGAATTCGCCGACATGCCGGCTACGCCGCTTCTTAAAGGCGAGCTCATCTTGGCCACTACAACATCTGCCAATGCTACGTCAACCCAACTTCTCGTCATGGATTTCGACGGTGACGGTAGTATAGATGCTACATCCACTTCCACGTCCACTCCTGGCG
>CAZQKU010000072.1:0-4746 GCA_964593965.1 uncultured Candidatus Saccharibacteria bacterium
CGATGACGACTTTGAGTCCCATTTCCTTGCGGAATTTCGCCGGCAAAGATATGCGACTCTTATCGTCGAAATTGTGGGAGTATTCGCCGATAAGCATGTGTTCATTTTTCTACTCCGCGGAAAGGGACGTTGCAGATTCAAAATTTTCTTCAAATTATGACTTGCTACTTCTTCCCACTTGTCTACCATTTTCCCCCACTCTTCCTATTTTTGCAAGGGGTTTACAAGGGGAAAAACTGTGGATAACTGTGGGATGTCCCACTTTGCATAAAAAATAAAAGGCCGCCAAAAATGTAGCAGCGTCATGGATCGTCCAGTCATATTTTACGAGATAATACGGGGATAATCGTCGACGCCGGCGGTGCCTCTCGAAAATAGACTTTGTCTAAATGATAATGAAAGTGTTTTTAGTCTAAAAATATGGCTCACCTACGTCAATAAAAATTTTTCATTCTCATTTAGAAAAAGTGGCTTTAAAGGAAGAAGCCGACGACGTTTTCTAGGTCTTTTTTATAATTAACTCCATCTCTGGAATCGTCGCACCGCTTTTCATTTTCCATTTGTCATCGTTCCATCTTTTTCCTGTATCTACGAATCCAAGCTTTTTATAAAACTCAATTGCCTTTTGATTATAGGTTGCAACTTGCACAAGAATATCTTTAGTCGGATCACAAAAATCTTTTGCAACGTTCCACAACATCATACCAATACCCTTTCTTTGAAATTCAGGAAGTACGTATATAGTTTGTAGTTGATTATTATTTTCATTCCGTATCATTCTTGCCACACCCACGACATGATCTCCGTCTTTGGCTACAAGTCTTTTTTCATTTTTATTGCCATGAGCAATTCGTGCTTTATTTTTCTGTATGCTTTCTTCAGTAAAAGAATCTTTATAGCTATCTTCAATATCTTCTCTGGTTATACCGATTTCTTCATTTGGATAGGTATCAAGCCATGTCTTGTAATACACGGTTGTAATCTGTTCCGCATCTGAAGGAACTGCATTTTCAATGCGAATTTTTTGTTCCATAAAAAGTTACTTCGGCCGCATGAGCGGAAACATTTGCACTTCACGGAGCGTCTTGTCGGCAAAAAAGGCAAAGAGGCGTTCGCCGAAACCGAAGCCACAGGCTGGCGGCATAGCGTGCTCGAGCATTTCGACGAATTCGCGGTCGGACATCATGGCTTCAGCGTCGCCCGCTTTGATGAGATTTTCCTGGAGGGCAAAACGCGCGGCCTGATCCACGGGATCGTTGAGTTCGCTGTAGCCGCGACCGACTTCACTGCCGGCGATGATGGGCTGGAACATTTGGACGACGGCGCGGGTGGAATCTGCAGGCTTGCTATTTTCGCCGTTTTTACCCTTTTTACTTTTCTTGTCGGTGACTGATTTCGCCAAAGGCGCAACAAGCGCAGGATGATTGATAAGAAAAGCCGGACCAGCAATGTTCTTGCGGCAATATTTCCAGAGCGTGTCGGTGAGACGTTCGCGATTTTCGCCTTCGTATTTGACGCCGAGTTCGTCGAGTTTGGCTTTCATTTCGGCTTCGCTTGCTTTCGTCACGTCGATATGCGTTTGATTTTTTATTTCTTCGACATAGTCTATTTTCATCCAATCGTCGGCGAGGTCGAAGGTGTGTCCGTGGGTGGTGAACTTCGTCGTACCGAATACTTTTTCCGCGAGCGTGCGGTAGAGCTTCGTCACGAGCTTCATGCCGTCTTTGTAGTCGGCATAGGCCCAGTAGAATTCCATGTTGGTAAACTCCTGCGCGTGCTCGGGGCTCGAACCTTCGTTGCGATAGACGCGGCCGATCTCAAACGTCCTCTGAAAACCAGCGGCCATGAGCCTTTTTTGCCAAAGTTCACCGACGGAAATGCGCAAAAAAACCGGCAGATCATAGTCGTTATGATGCGTCTTGAAAGGCGTGGCTTCAGCGCCGCCAGTGGTGACTTCGAGGGTCGGCGTTTCCACTTCCAGGAAGCCCTGCTTTTTCATAAACTCGCGCGTGACGTCCCAAAATTTCGCCTTTTTTTTAAAAATCTCGCGCAAATCCGGATTCATAATGAAATCGAGATAGCGCTTGCGGAAGCGCTCATCCACGTCGGTGAGACCGTGCCATTTTTCGGGCAAAGGCAGGAGGGATTTTGCCGCCATCATCCAACTTTTTACAAGAATGCTCTCTTCCCCGCGGTCGGTTTTGAAAAATGTACCGGTGACGGAGATGAAATCGCCGATGTCTACGGCGTCGCCGAAAAGTTTGAAAAGTTCTAGTCCATTTAGGCCTGATTTCCCTTTTTCCGTTTTTTCACCCGTTTCTTTCGCAAATTCATCTTTTTTAAAAACAGCCTGAAATTTCCCCTTGCCATCATCGAGCACGACGAAGAGTATTGCACCCTGCCCTCTGATGGCCATACAGCGGCCGGCGAGCGAAACTTCCTCGCCCGCTTTTTTACCCACACCGCCGGTCATATACTCAGCAAAATTCCCTCGCGCATCAAAAAGACAAAAATCCCGCGGCACTTTCGCCGGATACGGATCCATGCCCGCTTTTTTCAAAAGCTCGATTTTGGCCAATCTTGTTGTGCGAATTTCTTCAAGTGAAGCCATACGATTGGCTATATTATAGCGCGATATTAGAATGGGGGCTATTGGCTATTTTTCGATACTGATCAACTTGTACCCAATCTTACCCTTCGGTGTGCTAATAATAAAAGCTTCACCGGCCCGCTTGCCAATCAGCGCCGAACCGAGTGGCGACAAGTTGGAGACTTTGTACTGACTCATATCCGCTTCCTCCGAACCGACAATTTTATAAACGTGCTCCCCGGCTGGTGCAGTGCCGGCATCAGCCGACGCGGAGCCATCCTTAACCACCTTGACTTTCGAGCCGATGCCGACGGTATCACTGTGACGACTGTCAACAATAACAGCAGTCTTGATGACCTGCTCGAGGTGTCTGATGCGATCTTCGAGAGCGGCTTGCTCCTCGCGAGCCTGCTGGTATTCGGCGTTCTCCGAAAGGTCGCCGAGCTTCTTGGCATATTCGAGATTTTCAGCCACTTCCTTGCGACGTTCTGTCTGCAATGTCTCGAGCTCTTTCTTAAATTGCTGAAACTTCTCCTGCGTCAAATATTGTTTTTCGTCGGCCATGTGATTATGAATGAAATTAAATTAATTGAATAAATTAAATGAACGGTGGGTAAAGGGTGAATAAAATGAATGAAAAAAAATAAATAGCGAGCATTAAAACAGCCTGCTACAGCATCATGGTCTCATGTGGTTATGATACCGTAAAAGGCGTAGGAAGTAAAGCTGACAAAAACAAAACCCCGCAAAAGCGGAGCTTTGAGAAGTCTACCTTATGGTTCGAACCCCATCCTTACCAGTCGCCCAAGTATATTCAATTACAAATTTTAAGTCAAGTCATCCGTGGATAATATAAAAAATTTCTTGACAAAAACACATTATAGTTCTATACTTGCTTCAGAAAACCGTACGAGTATGGACGTGCTCGAAACATGCGGTTAGTCAAGTGGACTCAAAACACAAAGGACAGAGAAATATGAATGACTCATTGACAGAAAGTGTGGCGCGACTTCACCGCGCCGGATCGGAACATTCCCAACAGACCAGGAAACTCCGGTGTGCGGCAGATAATCTGCTGACCTGGTTTCAACAGAACTTGCCAAGTGGTTTCGCTTTGCCGTGCGACTGCGCGTTCTATCCAAGTGGCGAATTCGTACGGACAGAATTGACAAATCCCCCGCTCGGCACCAGCCGCACAGTGTTCAACATTTCCCTCGGCAAAGAACATTCAAGGGAGGAACTGTTTCGCTTTTCGGAACTCATTGCGGAAGGTTTCCTTGAACAATTGAGTGAACGGCTTGAGGCTGAAGCCGCACGATTAGAAAAGACCATCGACCAAACGAGGCCTTTTCTGGAAACAGTCGCACCAACGCCGATATCACTTAATCATTCCAGTTACCGAAGTGACTTGGAACAATTGGCGCGTGAGGGAAAACTTCCGCGAGAGTTGGTCAATTGTCTCAAGGATCTTATCTCTTCTCATGATGTTGATTTTTTAGAACCACCGAAAGCGACACCATACCTTGTCAGAGAAGCCAAGAAATATCTGCATGGCGGCATTCTCATGGCGAATGCTTGTGGAAAAAATCTCTACGATGTCATGGTATTTGTGCCTGATAAAAAACAGTCTGTTGCTGAACGTTGCTTCTTCCAGCTCGTGCGCACATACAAAGGCGGAAGCCTTAGGCACTTGCAGGAACTCTGATCCAATCGTCACCGTTCTAAAAAAACATACGACCTACAACCCCAAAAGTTGTAGGTCTTTTATTTCAACAATCAAAATCAAGATGAAGATGAACTGTAATATTTTAAATAAGATAAGAACTGTATGCACTGCAAATTAAATGTGCATGCTTTAGAGAAACTCTCGGAGAAAAGTGCCAGCAGGCAGCTTTTCGAGAGGGAGACGTCCGTCCACCAGGACGGAACGTCGGTTTCTCTAAAGCATGCACATTTAATTTGCAGTAGATAAACTTTTAATTATTTAAAATACTTTTTTATTTAAAATACTCCGGCGTCGTCGAATTCATCTCCTTCAACGTCTCCACCATGGCCGCGGCGGCGCCGATGGTTTCATGGACCGAGCCATTTTCGAGAGTGACAGCGAAAGCATACTTTGGATCCTCCGATGGCCAGAAACCAGTGATCCATGAGTT
>CAZQKU010000073.1:0-4707 GCA_964593965.1 uncultured Candidatus Saccharibacteria bacterium
TCTCAGTTCCATCGGTGGGGGTCACCCTCTCAGGTCCCCTAAGCGTCATAGCCTTGGTGAGCTTTTACCTCGCCAACAAGCTGATACTCAGCAAGCCGTTCCCGAAGCGATAAATCTTTACTCAATGAAATGAATCAAAGAGACCATCAAGTATTAGCTAACCTTTCGGCTAGTTATTCCTGACTTCGGGGTACGTCACTTACTTATTACTACCTCGTCTGCCACTATCTATATATTGCTATACAGACCGTTTGACTTGCATGCCTTATCCACGCCGCCAGCGTTCATCCTGAGCTAGGATCAAACTCTAATATAAATGAACGGAACAAAATAAAAAATGCTATTTCTAGAATCTTCACTTCGATTTTCTTTTATATAAGCTTGTTTAATCCGTGCTCGTAAATTATTGTTTGGTTTTCAACTTGAACTTGCACGTTCTCAATTACCTATTTTACTTACACTTATTTTATTTTTTTGATGCATACCTAATTTAATTGTCAAAGGGCACAAAAGTTTGTATTTGCCGGTACGTTTACCGAGCAAAATCTAAACCAGCCTCTCTTTGAGGCGTAGATACCATTCTACTTGAAGGCAAAATAAAGTCAAGGGGCTGTTATAGGCGCTATATCTTGAACTCTATCACATCTCCATCTTTCACTATATACTCCTTACCTTCTGTCCGAACCAGTCCTTTTTCACGAGCAGTCCCGTACGATCCAGCGGTGAGCAATGTACCCCATTCGATGACTTCGGCACGAACGAATTTTTCTTTGAAATCTCCGTGGATAGCGGTGCCGGCTTCTGGTGCGGTAGAGCCACGATGTATTGTCCATGCGCGTGTTTCATCTTCCCCTGTTGTAAAGTATGTGATGAGGTCGAGCAATTCATAGCCTGTACGGATGAGATCATCAACACCATCGTCTGTAGCACCGAGACCTTCGCGCATTTCTTTTTTGTCTTTGCTATCGAGGTCTTTGAGTTCATGTTCGATACCTGCGTCGACGACCACCCATTTTGATCCTGTTGATTTGAAAAATTCCAATAGTGCGACATAACGCGGATCATTCATTTCATCCAGATTTTTGCCTCCGGCTTTTTTATTTAAAACATACATGACGGGCTTGGATGTGAGCAGACAGAGATGCTGTACAAAAGGTTTCTCAAGCTCCTCTACGACAAACGATGAGGCAAGCTTGCCCGCCTCGAGCGTCGTGCGTAATTTCTCGCACACGGCCGTTTCCATAACCGCCTCTTTTTTGCCGGCTTTCACTTCTCGAGCGAGATTCGACAAACGCTTCGTAATCGTCTGCATATCGGCCAAGATAAGCTCTAGATTTATAACCTCGATATCTTTGAGCGGATCGATCCGGCCGGCTACATGGATGATAGAATCATCTTCAAAAATACGCACGACTTCGGCGATGGCATTGGTCTCGCGAATATTTGTCAGAAATTGATTACCGAGACCTTCGCCGGCAGACGCACCTTTGACGAGCCCCGCAATGTCTACGAACTCCACCACCGCAGGCACTGTCTTGACCGACTGTGAGAAAGCGGTGAGGGTACCGAGCCTTTCATCAGGCACAGCCACCACACCCACCGACGGATCGATGGTACAAAAAGGATAATTCTCTGCCGGCACGCTTTTTCTGGTCAGCGCGTTGAAAAGAGTTGATTTGCCGACGTTGGGCAGACCGACGATACCGATACTTAAATTCATCCCAACACTATGACTCTTTTTTAAATAAAATTCAAGGTCACCATTAAAATCGCCCAACAAAGTTGCGATAAAGAAAAAGGCACCGCAGGTTGTACGGGGCCTTATTGTATTCACCATCACAGCTCGAGACATTTATGGAGCAAACAGCACTCCATCTTTATTCCGCGACATTCCTTAATGTACTTACCTGTGCGAAGAAGCGGTAGGACAAGTTCGAAATAGGAAGCGTCGCAGGAATGGACCCGTATGAATGGTTGCTTGGCCGTCGCCCAGTTTTCTGTATCATCAGAGACAATCGTTACCACAGTCTCTCGCATGATGATGTAAGGTGCACCTTCGGCGAAGGCTCTTCGAATATTCGACCTGAACTCACAGGCGATACTTGCAGAAAAACCATGCAGTTCAATATTCACTTTTTCTCCTATAATTAATTGTTTTTCAAGTGTTTGGAAACCACAAAAACCATCGTGATGGTATAATTTAATATGATTTGTCAACTGCACGCGTACTAGTTCAATAGCTTGGAATCACCACTAGTTAATGAGACCTATTGTCGGATGTGAATATTATGGAGATGTTGTTCCTTTTTGAAAAAGGACTTAGAAATTATTTTCAATCTTAAAACCTGCCAATTTTCTTAACTTTATCTCCTCGTATAAAAACCATTTGATTATTTGTGATTTCAAAAACAGAATATTTGACTTTTTTCTTAAATTCAGCGACCTCGTCTTTTTGCGATTCCTTATAATGCGGAGAAACAGCGACATCGGTAAAACCAAAACCGGAAAAATCAGTCAGACCAACTTCGTTCTTGTCGCCTTCGGAGCCAGTCTTGTCCAACACAAAAGGATACCCAAATCGTTGACGATTCCAACGCAGATGAGCCTCACGTGAGGCCCATTGAATGCGGTAGGAATCGGTGGCATTTTGATGAATGTTATGAAGATCAAAATGAACGATATCAACATCGTGAGTGTCGCACAGCTCCGGGAGGAAGATAAAACTTAATACAAACAATTCAGCATTAGCCCTGAAGGGTCTAAAAATTCATATAAATAAACCATGTTTCAGCATCAGCCTTACTGGTGACCCTACAGAGAATCGGTCACAGGTCTCGCTGTGTCCAACTCGCCTGCGATCCCGCCTCCTTCGTCTCGGTTCGTCGGAGTACCTCCTCACATCGAGACTTCAGTCCGGCTTTCTCATCTCTGTAGTAGCAATGGATAAAAGAAAAGCACCGGCTCGTCCGGTGCTTTTCTTTTATCCATGACCCTACAGAGAATCGAACTCTGGTTTTAGCCTTGAGAAGGCCACGTCCTAGCCGCTAGACGATAGGGCCGCTTTTTTACTTTAACCTAAAAATAACACTCTCGCAAGGTCAACTCAGATCAACTTATAGCAAGCCATTGCCGATCTTGCCGGACGAGAAGTTGTGCCGCAAGCTCATCGTCGGCTGGCGTACCATCGGTGCCAGCGAGAAGTGCCCGAGTGATACGTTCCATACGAGCGGATTGGGAACCTTTGATAAGGATAACGTCACACGTATTCCCCTGTCCGGCTTTGCCTATGATTGTCTTCATATACTGTGCCGCGGCTGTTGATGAATCGAAACTATGTATAGCCTCTTTCGACATGCCGGCGGCAATGGCACCGAGAACAATATCGCGGGCACGAATACCGACAGTGACAAGAATATTTCCGCGTGTGAAACCGGGCACTCGTGAATCACCCGAAACATCTAAAGTTTCACCCGATGGCAGTGACATCAGTGCGTGAACGGCAATCTCGCCGATTTTCTTATGTTCTTCAAGTGAGAAGGTGCCAAGCTCCATCATATCTCCGAGAACAGCGATCTTACGAACAGATTTCATCGTAGAGCCGACGGAAGAACCTACCTGCGGGTTGGGATTGACATCGCAGAGCACCGCAAGGGCCTCCTTGACTGCATCAGGAGAAGCATTATACGTATCATCAATGAGAATGGAGCCGTTAATACCCGCTAGAACATTCATCCTGCCAGCGGGGGCATGATGATGAGGAATAGCGGCAGTGATAGCGTCGAAACTCTGTCCGTATGCCACAGCCGCCCCGACCGCCGCCACCATCGAGTAAACGTGTTGAAGGCCAACGACGCCGGTAAGTGGAACGAGAACACTGTTGCCGGCATAATTGATACGAAAAGACATGCCGACGGGTTTTTCCTTTTCTATTCCATCTTCCATATAAGAGATTTTTACATCGCTGGCGGTGATATCACCGGAAGAATTGACAGAAAAAGTCAGACACTTCACCCCAGCCAGATCTGGATCTTTGCACACAGCGAGAATATCACTGTCAGCGGCAGGCAAAATGAGGGTGCCGTGTGGATGACCTGCTAATGTGCCCGTTTTTTTGATAGCTTTGGCTAAAGCAAGTTTCTCTTCCAAGACCGCCTTCGGTGAAGAGAAAAATTCCACGTGCACCGGCACTTTCGATACGGCAGTGATAACGACGATGTCGGGATGGAACCATCGTCCGGGTTTCTTAATGTCACCCGGATGATCGGCACCGACTTCGAGGACGAGACATTTCGGATATTCATTGCGATACATGATGAGCGATATGCCGCGGGCAATGTTGCCAAGCCAGGCGAGAGGATTGCTCCAAGCATTGTCACATCCGAGAATGGTAAGCGGCAAGCCGATTTCGCTGTTGAAACTTTTCTGGCTTTTCCTGACAAAGACGGATGGCGATAATAGGCTATATATTGCGTCTTTGGTCGACGTCTTGCCGACGCTTCCCGTCACCGCGATGATATCGGGCTTATACTTTTTTAGGACAAGCTTTGCCTCAAGCGTCAGAATCCAGACTACTATTTTTTTAAAAAATGATTTCATGGGACTAATAGTACTATGAGATAGCCTAGAAACAAACATACGCAACATTATTTTGAGGACATTGGTCGAGCGACGGCGAGACCACTAGGAAAATTTCAGCAGAAATTTATC
>CAZQKU010000074.1:0-4668 GCA_964593965.1 uncultured Candidatus Saccharibacteria bacterium
TTCCCCGGTGCCTTCTCCATTTTTTGCGCAAAAATCGGATTTTGCGAAATTGCTGCCGGACTTGGAATCGAACCAAAATTTTCGCTTTCAGAGAGCGACGGCCTACCGTTAGCCGATCCGGCAATGTGATGATATATGTGTAAATATACTGAAAAATCGGGAATCAATTCGGGAAGTTCCTCTACGATACTTGAAAAAGGCAAATTATTCAAGGCAGACTGACAAACTTACTATCAATGAGGGGTGATATACTTATACCGATGAGTAAGCACAAACACCATAAACATCAGGCTACCCCACGCATGGACATTAATCGTAGTGTTCTGACATGGGTGGCAATTGTCATTTTTGTCCTTATTGCCATCGGCTGGTATGCGGGAAATCAGAATGTCAAAGAAAAATCAAATCCAACACTACCGCTCGCTCTCACCGTCACTCCCGAGATTGTCATCCAAGGCGATCCGGTCATGATTACTCTCGCTGGTACAACAACTTCGGCAAATATCAAAAGCGGCAGTGTTAGTGCCACGGCTCTTTCATTTATGATATATCAAAATACCCCGACCTCTTTCTACGGTACAGGTATCAATCAAAAGACCGGTTCGACCACCGTGACCGTCATACTTAATGACGGTACGAAAAAAGGCAAACCTCTCACCGCAACTTTCTTCATCAAGCCGCGAATACGCCCGGAAGAACCTTTACCGATACCGGCACAGCTTGGCGGCAACAGTCCGGCAAATCAAATCGTAGTGGAAAATACTCTCGACATAGAGAATGCGAAGATTGCCGCGGTGCCTTCGTATAAAAAGGGGGCATTTTGGACGGAGGCGTTCGCTTTCCCTCTAGCTACAGGCTTGACCGGTCTCAAAGTCACCGACCCCTACGGCTACAATCGCGACACCGGCGAAATCACCATTCCCCATAAAGGCACTGACTTCAAAGCGGCGAGTGGCACGCCGGTCTATGCCATTAACGACGGCCTCGTGCGGCTGACGAGCACGTTCGTTGTATACGGCAATACCGTTATCATTGATCACGGCCTCGGCATCGAATCGCTTTACATGCATCTATCGCGTATTGTGGCAACGCCCGGCGAAGTGGTCAAGAGAGGCCAGCTCATCGGCTACAGCGGCGAGACCGGTTATGCCGTCGGGCCACATTTACATTTGAGCATCAAGATCGGCGGCGTTTCGATTGACCCAATGAAGTTTTTTGCACTTTTTGGCCTGAGCGGAGCATAAAGAAAATTTAATTATCTACTTCTTGTCCCCTGTTGCATGTACATGTTGTTTTTAGTCACTTTTTATAAATGAGAATGAAAATCATTTTTTAGTTAAAATATGGCTCATTCTCGTCGATCGGAGGTCTCCTATTCTCATTTAGAAAAAGTGCTCAAAATTGAGAAGTGCTGGTCTTCTTTATTTCCTTCCATCAGGAAAATTCTTGACGTCTTTTTTCAAAAGCAGTACCAATTCATCCCAATATTTCTTAATTGTTGGATCGAGAGCCACTTTCGGGTCTTTTTTCTCGCGGAGCATAGCGTATGATATGCCGTCTTTTCGCCATGTCCTGCCGCGGTCAAGATAGATCATCAGGACTGGCTGAACTTTATCGAGTGCGTAGACAAAGCGCGATTCGGCGTCTGCTTTTACGTCATATTTTTCTATCAGAACCGGCAAATCGGTAAAATGAGGAAATTCTTTAATAATACGTTTCATAGCCGCTTTCTCACGACGCGCCTTTGAGGCATAATCCTTGGCGCTGGCATTATAGAAATGGGTATCACCGGCATAAATCTCGACGAGATCGTGGACAAGAGAATAGTGGATGACTTTATTGACATCAAGAGACAATTTTTCCTTCGTACAAATATACCAACCGAGCATGGCGAGCATATAGCTGTGGTCAATGTCACTTTCCTGCCGGTCGGTACCATTTACCAAGACACCTCGTTCAACCTTGCGAAAGGCATCGAGAAAAGAGGAAAATTGTAGAATATCATTAATCATCAATTATTGACGAACATCAAAAATGACTGGCGCTAACTCTTTTTCCATTACTTTTTCTATTTCATTCTTTTCATTTTTTTCATTTTCTTTTTCCTCTTCATGTGCCTTTGCTATGTTCACATTTTCAACACTTTTTTTCATTGCCGCTTCTATGAAAGCAGTGAAAAGTGGATGGGGTCGGAGCGGTCGGGCAAGAAACTCCGGATGGAACTGGGTACCGAGAAAAAAGGGATGCGTACCAGACGAACTGTCAGCACTAGCGTCACCTTTTGGCAATTCTGCAATTTCCATGAGTGTGCCGTCAGGTGACGTGCCAGAAAAGACAAGACCTGCGATATTACTATCTTTACCACTAATTCCCTTCTCCAGCCGTTTAATGTAAGCCGGATTGACCTCATAACGATGGCGGTGGCGTTCGCTCACCACAGCCGTGCCGTATGCCTCACGAGCGATGGTGCCGGCTTTCAGCTTGGCCTTGTACGCCCCGAGACGCATGCTGGCACCGTATTCACCTCGGGCAAGCTTGGCCTTCTGGTCGGGCATGATGTCAATGACGGCATGCGGAGACTTTGGATCAATCTCGGACGTAGTGGCGTTTGCAAGGCCAAGGACGTGTCGGGCATATTCAATGACCATAAGTTGCATGCCATAACAAAGGCCGAAGAATGGAATGCCTTTTTCGCGGGTGTAGCGGATAACGGCGAGCTTACCCTCGATACCAGTCTCGCCGAAACCACCGGGTACGAGGATACCGTCGTATTGGTCGAGAACACTGAAATCTATTTTTTTTTGCTCGAAATCACGGGCATTGACCGTATGAATGACTGGCTTGACCCCAAGCTTATACGCAGAATATTTTATCGCTTCCAATACAGAAACATACGCATCAGTCAAGACGAAATCACCGGTATTGAAATATTTGCCGACGATGGCGATGTGGACTTGGCGTACGGATTTTTTCTCGCCGTTTTTGCTATTCTTACCATTTTTAACATGTTCGGCAAAAGCCCGCCAGTCGCGCAGGCCTCGCGCCGTCACTTCATTCTTGCGAGGTTCGAGATGGAGTGACCGCATGATGATATCACCGAGTTTGTCGCGCTCGAAGTTGAGCGGAATGTCGTAGACACTTTCGATGTTTGGCGCGGAAATGACATGATCGGCGCGAAGATTACAGGCGGCGGCAATCTTTTCTTTGCGCTTCTCATCAACCGGCATTTCACTCCTTGCAATGATAATGTCAGTGTAAACGCCATAGCCGGCGAGTTGGTTCACCGCGTTTTGAGTCGGCCGCGATTTCATTTCGCCAAGGGTACTCGGTATCGGTAAATAGCTGACCATGATGAAGATGACGTCTTCCGGATGACGAATTTTCAAAACACGGGCCGCTTCGATGAACATAATGTTCTGATAATCGCCGACCGTGCCGCCGATTTCGATAACGGAAATCTCGGACTTGTTGACCTTGGCCGCCCGCTCGAAACGAGCGACGATTTCATCGCGAATATGCGGAATAGCTTCGATACATTTGCCTTTGTAACCGAGATTACGCTCGCGCTCGATGACAGCTTTGTAAATCATGCCTGAGGTCATGTAGTCGGCGCTCGAAAGATCACGATTCAAAAAACGCTCGTAATTCCCCATGTCCTGATCAGTCTCGAGCCCCGAGTCGAGGACGAAAACTTCACCGTGCTCGGTCGGATTCATGGTGCCGGCATCCACGTTGAGATATGGATCAACTTTAGCCAAGTTGACGACAAAACCTTTGGCCTGAAGGAGGGTGCCGATAGACGATGTGGCAATGCCTTTACCCACACCCGACATCACCCCGCCGACAACGAAGATGTACTTGTGGCGGCTTGGGGAGATCTTTGCGGCCATCTTTGACTGATTTTTCTGGACTTTCTTGGTCGTCTTCACTACTTCCGCTGTATTCGCTGTTTTTGTCTTCTTTGCTTTCTTTTCTGTCTTCTTGGCCGGCTTTTTCATGTCGACAATATACCAAATAGCCGTCGTTGATGTCTACTTTACAAAAGTCAATAAAAGATTCATTAAAATTATGAGTTAATGAGCATAATCCCAGCCCTCTTGCCTTCCTTTTTGAGCACTTTTTCTAAATGAGAATAGAAGACTTCTCATCAACGATAATAAGCCATATTTTAAAGAAAAAATCATTTTCATTCTCATTTAGAAAAAGTGCATAACGAGCAGATGAATAGTATAAAACGAAACCCGCCTTGCGGGCGGGAATCTCGGTGGCCAATCATTGGCGATTAGGAGTACTGACTATGGTATCACCTCAAAAATTCCTGTCAAACCCTCAAATACCTCCGCACCGCCACATAGCTCGACAAACCACCGAGCACGATCCCCGACCCGACGATGATGCTGAAAATCTGGCCGAAATTCGACATAAAATAGGTGGAGAAAATATCAACGATACCCGGCCAACCGGAAACGCCGTCAATGCCGGCGAGCTTGATGATAGCGGCATCGCCATAGTACGCCGCCACCGCCAGGATAATGAGCGTGATGATGCCCGATATGACACCATATATGATACCCGAGACGACAAACGGCCCTTTGACATAGGTGTTCGAAGCACCGACGAGCTTCATGACCACGATTTCATCGCGGGCATTGTATATGATGATGCGGA
>CAZQKU010000075.1:0-4568 GCA_964593965.1 uncultured Candidatus Saccharibacteria bacterium
TAGCCGAAAAAGTGTAGTATACCAATACGAGAAAATATACTTATCAACATGTCTTTCACACCATATCCACAGCTACAACCACAACCAAAGACCCCCCATGAATCATACCCCGATCTAGCCCGCGAAATCGGCGTCAGCAACCTCTATTTCAAGCGCGAAGACCTCCATCCCCTCGGCTCGCATAAAGGCCGCTCTATTCCCCGCATGATAGATGTGGGGCTGACTGACGGCATCAGACATTTTGTCATTTCTTCTTCCGGCAATGCCGCGCTGGCGGCGGGACTGTATGTGAAGGGTTTGAATGCGGTAAATGCAAAAATAGTAAAAAAAAATACTACCGCCAATAATTTCATCACTCTAGAAATCCTTGCCGGCAAAAACATCAACACAAAAAAACTGGCAAAGCTCCAAGTACTCAAAGACGAGCACATTCTCGTCTCCGTCCAAGACCGACCGCTTCAAATGCTTTTTCAAAAGACCAAAGTCCCCAACGTGCGAAGCTTGAGACAATCCACCGATCCAGTTGCCCTCGAAGGCTATACAAGCCTCGCCCGAGAGCTTGCCGACATCCCCGACCTTGAGGCTATTTTTATCGGTACATCGTCGGGTACAACGGCGCAGGCTTTGGCACAGTACTTTTTAAAAAATGGGCAGAATGTAAATAATAAGGATAATAATAAGAATAATAAAAATAAAGAAAACACTCGTAAAACCGCCGTCGAAATCCACATCGTGCAAACTCCTTCCTGTCATCCGATAGTAACGATGATACACAGAAACGCCACTGACGCCACCAATGAGATTTCCATCGCCGACGCTATCGTTGACCGCACCGCAGAACGTGCGAGCGTCCTCGCACCGCTTATAGAAAAAAGCGGCGGTACCGGCTGGACTGCCGATAATGAATCCATTAAAATTGCTCAAGAAATAGTCAGGAAACACACTGGCCACCCGGGTGACCATGGTGGTCTCATCATATCACCCAACAGCGCTCTTTCTGTGGCAGGTCTTATGAATGCGGTCTATACCGGACGCACGTGGCACGGTGCTGTTGTGTGCATGATGTGCGGGGACTGAAAATAAGATGCAAAGAAAATTATTAACTAATTCAAAAAATACTATGCACATAAAAGGTGTCGATTACATTCTGTACTATGTTTCAGATTATAAACGTGCAGTCGCTTTCTATCGCGATATACTGGGCTTAAAGCTCACTGAAGAATATAAGGGATACGGGGGCGAATTTGACGCAGGTACAACTACACTCGCCATACTCGCCATAAATGCAGGTAAAAATGTTTCAAAAGGTGGTGCGATAGTTGCATTGGCCGTAGATGATGTTACGAAATCCATCAAGTATTTAAAAACCAAGAAAGTGAAAATTATTGAAGAACCAAGAGAGACTGAAGTTTGTTTTACGGCTACTATTGCTGATCCTGATGGCAACAAGATAAAGTTGCATCGGAGAAAAAACGGTACAGTTGGATAATGTCATTGGTTTATCTACAGTTCCCTCACCGCCTTCACAAACTTCTCCCCACGCTCTGCCCGCGACTTATCCACACCGTATGCCTCAAAAGCGGGGCTGAAAAGGACTTTATCGCCGCGATGGGCACTTTCGCGAGCCAGCTTTACTGCTGATTCGAGGGTGTGAGCATAATGAAACGGCAAACGTTCGGCACTTTTAGCTGTTGAAGTATTTTGCATAAGCCGGCGCAAGCCCATCGTACCTGAGCCAGGAATAAGAATAACCGACGAAGCATATTGCGGGATATTTTCAACAAGCTCGATGTACGATTCGCCGAGGGTGAGAGTTTCGGCCGATGCCCCGCCCATGATAAGTACCACATTTTTAGTTTCTGAAATAGCTCGCAAAGCCGCGAGTGTTGCCGTCGCGGTGCTCGCCGCGGTGTTATTGTAAAATTCTATGCCCGCCACCTTTTTGACCAATTCAAGCCGGCCTTTGAGTCCCTTCCAAGCTTCGATGGCCGCCCGCGCTGTCTCAAGAGATATTTTGAAAAGTTCGGCGGTACGCAGAGCGAGCGCCACATTGTCGCGGTCGTACGACCCGCGATAGCGTACTTGCCAGTCGGCAGGCACGATGTTCGCGCCGGTACGGAGCATTTTGGCTTTTGGCTCAATGACCGGATTTTCCCTGATCTCATCAATGACCGCATCACTGCCGATGATGAAGTTGTTGTAGGTTTGGAATTCGAGGATGTTGAAAATGGTGGCGGAAGGATGACTAGAAGGACGACCGGACGTCCGACTGGTCGCTGGGCTGTTCGTATCGCCAGTCGCATCACCGCCTGCATTTCCCGCCGCCGCGGCACTACTTTTGCTCGAAGAAAGCGTCGTGAACACAGCAATATGCGGACTGACCCGGGCATGTTCAAAAGCCGGAATAAGCGTCCTCGTAATGCGTGCCACCACGAGATCGCCTTTGTGCACCTTTTTCAGATGAGCCAGTGCCGACGGTGCTTCGGGGTCAATATAATAAATGCCCTGGTCTTTGTAATCTTCGAAAGCTTTCTTTAGAATGCCATAAATCATGTGGGCGACGGTCGTCTTGCCGCAGGTGCCGAGAACGCCGATGAGAGTGATCGGCGGTGAAAGCTTGAGAAAAAGGGTCTGAGGATATTCGATCTGTGGTTTGCTGGTAGTGCTGGCTGCGGCCTCGCGGGCTTTAGCTAGAAACGAAGCGTCAGCGGGCATATCCGGCGAGAGGATGATGAGGTCAGTGGCGGCGAGATCATCGGCGAGCTTTTCATTGGCTTCCTTATGAGCTTTCTCGTCAAATTTATCACTGGCTTTCTCGGCTAGCTTGGCACTCGTTGGACTCGTGGCAGTTGCGACGCTCGTAATACCGAAAACATATTTCGTCAGCCCTGCCTCGATAAGCTCGGCCAAGACATGCTTGCACGATGGCTCGCTTCGCATATCATAGACCGTCACATCGGCTCCCGATTTTATGAGAAATTTAATATCCGCCATCATTTCAAATCGCGGCCCGAGCCCGACGACCGCGACTTTTTTGGTTCTGAAAAATTCTTTGTAGGTCATTGTGTTGTTGGAATACTGTTGGCTATAGTATACCGCACGCGATATACTAATGGAATGGAACGAGCCGAATTGAAGAAACGAGAACTTGATTTTCTCAATGAAGAAAAGAAAAAGTATCCTCAACTGTTCGAGAGGATTGAGACTGTTGATAACCAGGAATTCCTCCGTGATTACGGCATATATATTCCCGGCAAAGAACACTTCCCCAAAGGCCGGGTCAAGGTAATGCCGAGTGATTTTATCGTTGAAGAGACGACTTCTTCTGGCAATCTTTGCACAATAGATTTTTCTGACGACAAGGAAAAAGATAAAGAGAATAATACAGACGGACAAAATCGAATGAGCGGTCTGAACAGCCCCACCTACGCCACATTAGTCAAATGTGGCATCTCCACCATTGATGCCATTGATGATATGACCAAAAAACTGGGACTTGATCCGCGAAGACATGATGAGATTGGCTACGCTGGTATAAAAGACAAAGAAGCCATCACCGCTCAAGAAATATCGTTCCGAAATGTGCCGGCCGACGCTCTGAAGAAAATTTCTTCTGACGAATATTTTCTCAAGGACATCCGTCCGGGCAAGGGCATGCTCGCCAAAGGCGATTTACAGAAAAATAGATTCACTATCCTTGTCCGCACCGATGAGCTTGGCACGGAAGAAACAGCCACGACCGTGACCAATCAAATACGGCAGATCAAAGACCACGGATTTTACAATTACTATTATCTCCAGCGCTTCGGCAATCCGCGATTGATCAATTTTGTCTGGGGTGTTCATATTATAAAGGGCGAATATCGCCAGGCTGTCGAGCATTATCTCTCCTATGCCGCCCCGCGGGAGCTTGAATATTTCCGCGGCATCCGCAGGAAAATCAGCAGTCTCATGAGCACGGGAAAATGGGATGAAATTACAAAGATTCTCGAACCATTCCCGCTTATTTTCCTCAATGAAAGCCGCATGGTGAATCATCTCCGCGCTCATCCTGCCGACTATCTCGGTGCTCTTCTTGCCGTCCCTGATCAAGTACTGTTGTGGGTCTATGCCGTGCCGTCACTTCTTTTCAATGAAAAAATTGCCGCTCTGCTCGAACGCGGCGAACAAGTGCCTTCTTCTCTGCCGCTTGTCTTGAGTGAAAATCCTGCTGATACCGAGCTGTATCGTGAACAATTACAAGCGCTCGATCTGTATCCTCTGAGATTTAATTATTTGAGACCATTCAGGAACATTTATATCCGTCATCGAACTGTGCCGACTCTTGAACCAGTCGAATTCCACGCGACTGACATCGTACCAGAGGGCATGCTCATTTCATTTTCCCTGGGCAAAGGAGAATACGCCACCACATTTTTGTCGCACATTTTTAATCTGACCGCGGGAAACCAAGAAAATAAAAATAAAGATCCAAAGAATGAAAACAGTCATGTAAATATTATTGACTGCAAAAATATCCTCGAAGGAAAAAATATGCAAAAGACACTGGATTTTTTTGCCAAACAAAT
>CAZQKU010000076.1:0-4499 GCA_964593965.1 uncultured Candidatus Saccharibacteria bacterium
CCATTGTTATTTTATATGAAAATGAGGGAAAAAGGGAGTTTCGTAATTCAAAGTAACCAGGCACGAGCGAGCGCCGAAAGATCATTGAAAATAACCACAGCCTTGGAACAACATCCTCAAATCAATGGTGGCACACAAGAAGTAGAAATAATCAAAGATATTATCAAAGACACATTACTTGCGAAATCTCATTATCACATCACCGAAAGCGAAATCAATGATTATTTCAGACCTTTTTCGATGCGGGCATTGGCAGAAAGTGGAATAGTTTGACTCAATTAGATCACATTCGCAAAACACATATATTCAACATTATGTGGACATTGGTCGCCTGACGAGGCGACCACTAGGAATTTTTCAGCAGAAAAATATCCGTGTCCACATAATGTTGAATATATGTGTTTTGCTAGTGTGGTATAATTACGTCAATAATCCCAATGCTCATCGAAGACTCCCAACTGAAAAAATTCATCCTCGATTCGGGTCTCGTCTCGCAGGCTGACCTTGATGCGGCGGAATCAGCCGCCACCAAGGAAGGACATAGTATGGGCGATATTCTCGTCACTTCCGGCAAGCTCTCGTCGGACAATCTTCGTCGCATTCAGGCATACGTTCTTGGCATCCCCTTTGTTGAGCTGACTCAACAGAAAATCCCTTTTGACGTTCTATCGCTCATACCGGAGCCGATTGCCCGATCTCACAATATCGTTGCTTTCAAGAAAACTGACGACACCCTCGAAGTGGCTATGTTGAATGTTGACGATCTTTCGGCCATTGATTTCATCAAGAAAAAAGTCAATCTGAAGATTGCTCCGCGACTCACCGATGCGGAGTCTATTAAAAACGTCGTTCTACAATATCAAAAAAGTCTCAAAGCTGAATTCGGCGACATTATTCAGAAGGAAAGCTCGGCTTTGAAAGCTCTACCTACTGCCGGTGCGTCAAGCGCTGGCGATATGAAGAAAATAGCCGAGGATATTCCGGTCATCCGCATCGTTGACACGCTTCTCAAACATGCCTTTCTTCAAGAAGCGTCCGATATCCACATCGAGCCTCTCGAAGATCAGACTCTGATCCGTTATCGTATTGACGGTATTCTTCACGACGCAATGGTTTTACCAAAAAATGCCGAATCGCCCATCACCGCTCGTATCAAAGTTTTGGCCAATCTCAAGCTCGACGAAAAGCGTCTGCCGCAGGATGGTCGCTTTCAGATAGATATGAATGAAGAAAAAGTTTCTTTCCGTGTTTCTATTATGCCGACCTATTACGGAGAAAAAACGGTCATGAGGCTCCTGCGCCAGGGCGGGGAAGGCTTCAGTCTCGAACATTCAGGTTTCCATGGTGAAGGTCTCGAGCGCATCCATCATGCTATCACTCAAACGACCGGTATGATCCTTACCACAGGGCCTACCGGTTCGGGTAAAACAACGACACTGTATACCATTCTTGATCTTTTAAATACGGCCACGGTCAACATTTCAACTATCGAGGATCCGATCGAATATCAAATGCGGCGGATAAATCAGACTCAGGTGAAGCCGGAAATCGGCTTCACCTTTGCCAACGGCTTGCGTACGCTTGTTCGCCAAGATCCAGACATTATCATGGTCGGCGAAATCCGTGATAATGAGACGGCATCGCTTGCCGTCAATGCCGCTCTGACAGGGCACCTCGTGCTTTCGACTCTCCATACCAATAGCGCCTCCGGAGCTATTCCTCGTCTTCTCGATATGAAAATCGAGCCATTCCTCCTTGTTTCGACCTTAAATGTTATCGTCGGTCAACGTCTCGTCCGTCGGCTTTCCGATACGAAAGAAAAGCATGTCTTGACGACAGATGAGATAGCGGCGCTTGGGAAAATAGTAGATCTCGACAGCGTTGTGACTGCTCTCAAGGCGGAGAAAATAATTGATCCAGCTATTATCGGTTGGGAAAAGATTCCTTTTTATAAACCGGTGCCTGCCGAAAATAGTACTGTTGGGAATAGCGGTATTGGAAATGACAGAGACGGTGGTGAGAAGGATGACGGCTATAAAGGTCGCATTGGTATTTATGAAGTCTTGCGAGTGACGGAAACCATACGCACCTTGGTCATCAAGGGTGCCACGTCTGCCGAAATCGAAAGTCAAGCCAAGAAAGAGGGCATGCTCACCATGATAGAAGATGGTATATTTAAGTGTGTGCAAGGATTGACCACTATCGAGGAGGTCCTGCGCGTTATTTCGGAATAATTTCGTATAAAATATTTTATAAAAATTACACCATTTTCTATGATCCATTTCACGTATAAAGCCAAGAAAAAAGACACAGGCGAAACATACGAAGGTATGCTTGACGCGGCCGATCGCTATGAGCTGTATCGTCTCGTCAGGGAATCGGGCGGAGAAATCATTTCTTTTAAAAGCCATGACAACAAAAGTTTTCTCGGCAGATTTTTTTCTATACGTTTTGGTGGAGTAAAAACAGCGGAGAAGATCGCTTTTGCCCGCAATCTCGGTTCGATGATTTCCGCCGGATTGCCGGTGTCGCGTGCCCTTACCGTCATGGAGCGTCAGACGAAAAATAAAACGCTAAAAAAAATCGTCAATTCTTTGAACGACAATATCAGCAAAGGTAAGACATTGGCGCAAGCGATGCAAGGTTATCCGAAAGTTTTTTCTCAACTTTTTATCTCCATGGTCAAAGCTGGCGAGCAATCGGGAACTTTGGCTGAATCACTCAAAGTGGTGGCCTTGCAGATGGATCGATCGTATGCTCTCGTTCGCCGCATCCGCGGAGCATTGATGTATCCGATCGTGGTTGTATGTGCCATGATTGTTATCGCTATTATTCTCCTGACCTATATCATACCGACCCTGATGACCACTTTTTCCGGATTAAATGTCACTCTGCCGTGGACAACCCAATTCATCGTTAATTTCAGCAATCTCGTTCGCTATCACGGCATCTTGCTCGGTTCTGGCATTCTCATTGTTATTATCCTTTTCATCGCATGGCATCGTAGTCTTTCGGGGAAAAAATTCTTTCATTATATTCTGATCAAACTGCCGATCATTGGAACCATTGTCAAAGAAGTCAATTCCGCCCGTACGGCCCGCACCCTTTCTTCACTTTTAAATTCCGGCGTTGACGTGGTCGAAGCAGTGCAAATTACCGGCGACGTCATTCAGAATGTCCATTATAAAGCGGTGCTGAAGAAAGCCGAGGAGACGATAAAGAAAGGCGAACCTATATCAAAAGTCTTCGGCGAAAATGAGAAATTATATCCATCGTTCATTACCGAAATGATGAATGTCGGCGAGGAAACGGGTAAAATGGGGGAAATGCTTCTCGGCGTGGCTGTCTATTATGAAGACGATGTCGAGCAGGCCACCAAAGACATGTCCGCCGTCATCGAGCCGCTCATCATGATCATTATCGGTGCGGCTGTCGGGTTCTTTGCAGTTGCGGTTATTTCACCTATCTATTCACTAGTGAATGTGATTTCTTAATACTAATGCAACTATTGCTTGAATCAATATGAAACTTGGAAAACGTCTGCAACAATATGCTTTTCTCGGACACGGATATTTTTCTGTCCCACCTGTGGTCTCGCCGTCGCTCGACCAATGTCCTCGCAAAGCATATTGTTGCAGACGTTTTCGAAGAGGCTTCACATTAATTGAAGCGGTGGTAGGAACAGCATTATTTCTCATAGTCGCATTAGCAGTCTATCAAGTTTACGTTGGCGTCTTCAATTTAATTTATTCAAATCAGGATCAGATACTGGCTATTGATGTGGCAAATGAACAGTTCGAAATTGCTCGCAACATGCCGTATGCGAGTGTTGGCGTGCAAGGGGGACTACCATCCGGAGTGATACCCGAATTCCAGACGCTTAGCCGCGGCGGCGTTCCTTTCAATGTAACGACCATTGTTAGGAGTATCAACATTCCGCTCGGTTCAACCGGAGTCGGTTCGACGTCGTCTACTTCGCCTTCGGAGAAGCTCATAGCTGTGACGGTGACGTGCGTGGCGACGAGCACCTGCAGTAAAAATTTCAATTCATTGACTCTGACCACCGATATTGCTCCGGCCAACCTCATCACCGACAGCACTGACGGCGCCCTTTCGATCAAAGCTTTCAATGCCAACGGCATTCCCATTGTCGGAGCTAACGTCATAGTGACGAATGGCTCGACTACCGATCCCATCACCGTCAATGACACAACCAACAATAGCGGCTATTTGCAAATCCTCGGCGTTCCACCAGCCTCGAATGTCTATCATATCGTGGTGACCGAACCGGGCTATTCGACTGATCAGAACTATCCCGCGTCGAGCACCAATCTGCATCCGACGGTGCCGTATGCTACTGTTTTGTCACAGCAAATTACTTCGACTTCTTTTTCCATAGATCAAACGGGTACGCTCAGTATTTCGACGGTAGCCCCGAGCTGTGCTCTTGTGCCAAACGTCGGTTTCACTATCGTCGGCTCAAAGACCATCGGTCCCGG
>CAZQKU010000077.1:0-4117 GCA_964593965.1 uncultured Candidatus Saccharibacteria bacterium
AGCGCACTCGCGAGATCGGCTTGCGCAAAGCTATCGGCGCCAAGAAAAGCGACATCAGCACGCAATTCCTCGTCGAAGCGGTCTCGCTTACTTTCATCGGCGGCGTTATCGGCGTCATTCTCGGCGTGCTGGCTTCATATGCGGTCACTACCTTTGGAGGTATCACCACGAGCGTCACTTCAAGCTCCGTCATCTTGGCTTTCTGCGTTTCTGCCGGCATCGGCATCATTTTCGGTTACTATCCGGCGCGACGGGCGGCTGGGCTCAATCCTATCGAAGCGTTGAGATACGAGTAAAAACAGCATACTGTGCATTTTCAAGAAACCGACGTTCCGTCCTACTGGCCGGACGTCTCCCTCTCAGTCGCCTTCGCTCCTTCCGAGAGTTTCTTGAAAATGCACAGTATGCTGTTTTTTCTTATCCATGAATCGCTCGCTTTTCTATACTTAGCATGTTAAGATACTTCTATGCCATCCCCCACGACACGTTCATCAAAAAACGTACCAAATATCCCCGTTGTCCCCATCGTTGACGTCATCCGACCTGTCATGCAATTGCGGGCCGGTCTTGACCGGATTTCGACATTTGTTTTGAGAAAAAAAATGGGTTTCGGAGTGTCGCAGTTTCGCATCCTGTACGTCTTAGCCTATAAGCCGCACATTACTCAAAAGGACATCGCTGATTTTTGGGACGTCACCGAAGCATCGGTCAGCCGCCAGATGAATATTTTGGAAAAGCGTGGCTTCATCGGGCGGAAAAAATTAAAACTCTCAAAGCCCTCCATATCCCCCACCGGCAAGAAAGCTCTTGATCAAGCTATGCGACATACCACCCAATCGTTCGAGAAGATATTTAAAGATATCGGCACAACAGACAGAAAGACCATCGCCAGACTTTTGGAAAAATTATTGGAAAAAGTTAAAATAAGTCCACCGCATAACATGTCACATATCACATAAAATACTTCATAAAAAATAAATTCCATGAAATCCACTCATAAAACCTCAAAAATAATCCTCTACATCGTCCTCGCGATCATTGTTCTTGCTATCATCGCCGGCAGTGTCTACATTATTACACCGGGAACGACACAGGAAAAATATACTACCGCGCCGGTTAGCCGGATGGATTTGACCGAGATAGTCACCGCCACTGGAGAAGTGGCACCGGATCAACAGTCCGTGCTCGCTTTCGACGGAGCAGGCTTAAATGGTAGCGGCGGTACCATCGCCAGCGTCAATGTGACCGTCGGTGATCATGTCACACAAGGCCAAATCTTGGCCACATTTAAATCAGACATCTTGGAATCCGGTCTCGAAGGAGCTCAAGCGGACGTGGCGGCGACCCAAGCCCAACTGGCCACACTTGAACAAGGTGCAACACCAACAAACATCGCAGTCTACAGCCAGAAAGTGGCTGACGCCGAGACGGCTTTTTCCAGCAGTATTCATGATGTATATCTAAAAATAGAAGATGCTATCGTCAATCAAACTACTTCTTTCTTCACGAACGGAGTTTCCGTCAATCCTCAGATCAATGTGCCGACCCAGAATACGTTCACTCAAAATAATATCAATGAAGAGCGGCTTGTTGTCAGCGGAGATTTGAATAATTGGCAAAATGCCCTCACCGGCAATACATCGAATCAAGTGACACCACAAGCGGAAACAGCGGCCAGTACCACTCTCGCTGACACGAGACAATTCCTTTCTGATCTCGGCAGTATTATGAACTATCTGAATCCCGGCAACAGTGGTTTTAGCCAAACGACTATCGATGCGGATCGAGCGGCAGTGACTGGTGCGGCTACTGAAGTAACTGCCGCGGCCAGTGAATACACGGGAGCTCTTTCAGGCATTAATGAAGCTAATTCCGCTCTCAATCTTGACGAATCAAGCGCTACACCGTCCACTATCGCCGCCCAGTCGGCTGAAATAGCCAAAGCTCAAGCTGAAGTCTCCACCGATCAAAGCCAAATCGCTCACGCTACCCTGACGGCGCCTTTCGACGGTATTATCACCGATGTCGAACCGACGGTCGGTGAAGTTTTCTCCGCTGGGGTGCCGGCCATCACTG
Organism: uncultured Candidatus Saccharibacteria bacterium; assembly: GCA_964593965.1. Lineage (GTDB taxonomy): Bacteria > Patescibacteriota > Minisyncoccia > Phycocordibacterales > PALSA-1337 > PALSA-1337. The sequence goes on from CAZQKU010000077.1 coordinate 2,077, forward strand.
TCATTTCCGGTGGACCATTTAAAATTGGCGTCGGCGTACCGGAAACGGATGTAGCCAAACTCACCGTCGGCGACACTGCGAGCGTCACTCTTTCAGCCTATGACGCTTCGACGACATTCCCTGCCACCATCACTACCATTGATCCTGCGGAAACAGTGGTGAATGGAGTCAATAGTTATCAAGTGACTCTCCATTTCTTGAATGCTGATCCGCGAATACTTTCCGGCATGACCGCAAACGTTTCTATTGTCACCGCTACCGATACCGATGTCATCGCGGTGCCGATAAGCGATATTATTACGGACAATAGTACAACAAGTGGCGGAGTACAGACGTCAGTTATGGTTGAGGGTCAATCAAATGGGAAGCCGAATGGGGTTTTCGTTAAGAAGCCGGTCGTAACGGGTATCACGGGCTCGAACGGTTATATCGAAATCAAGAGTGGCCTGTCAGATGGCGATATCGTGGCCGAATTTTAAGCTTGAACCTTACATCACATTTAAAAAAGATAAAACAAAAAAACATGAATCCCGAAGATAACAAAAAAAATAATCCTGCAAAAAAGTCCATCCTGAAACGCATTGCCGGAAGCAGAATGGCACGATGGATCGGTGTCATCATCCTCATTATCCTCGCCGTCATCGGCGCTGTCATTTTGAAACAACTGAACAGTCGCGTCTATACCGACCAAGCCGATATCGAAGCACCGACCATAACACTCGGGCCCTCTACGCCGGGCATCCTCCAGAAACTATTCGTCAATGTCGGCGATTATGTGGCCGCCAATACTCCTGTAGCCGAAGTTGGCACTCAGATTATTCAAACTAAAGTTTCCGGTATCATCACCTCAACCGACAACATCATCGGCCAAATCGCCAACCCAACCGACCCCATCGTCACTATGATAGACCCGACCCAACTGCGGGCTGTGGCTCATCTCGACGAAGACAAAGGTCTCTCGAGCGTACAGGTTGGCCAACATGCCACCTTTACCGTTGATGCTTTCGGCAGTAAAGAATATCAAGGCATCGTCGATGAAATAAGCCCGACCGCTCGGGAAGATGACGTCGTCTTTAATATTTCCGATCAGCGTCAGACACAGGAATTCGACGTTAAAATACGTTTCGATACGACAGCGTATCCGGAATTGTCGAACGGTATGTCAGCGAAGATAACTATCTACAAGAATTAATCATAAGAATTAGTTCTTTTATGAAAATAATGAGGAACACCGAAAACGCTTCGAAACATCCTTTTGAGGAAACTTGTGAGCGCGACGGCGCGAGCACGAGGAAAATTTCAGCAGAAATTTATCCGTATTCCTCAAAAGGATGTTTCGAAGCGTTTTCATTTTTTGTCATTACTTTATGAAAGAAGAAAATAAATCTTTAAAATGGTTAATCCTGGCAACTGTCATTATTGGTACTTTTCTCGGCAGGCTTGACCAGACGATTGTCAATTTGGCGTTGCCGAAAATAATCAACGACTTCGGCATTACCGTCTCGTCTGCGGGCTGGATCGCCACGGCATACATCATCGCCAATGCCATTTTCGTGCCGATTTGGGGTAAGCTCGGCGACACCGTCGGCCGGAAAAAAGTTTATATCCTCGGTTTTCTCATTTTTATTTTCGGTTCGGTCCTCGCCGGACTGGCATGGAACCTTACTTCCATGCTCGTCTTCCGCGTCATCCAAGCTATCGCCGCTTCAGCCGACTACCCTACCGCCATGGCTATCCTCGCCGTGACATTTACTGACAACAAAGAACGCGCTCAAGCTCTCGGTATTTGGTCTTCGTCTTTCGCCGCGGCGTCCGTCTTCGGCCCGCTCATTGGCGGCCCGCTCATTGATAATTTCGGTTGGAGATCAGTCTTCCTCGTCAATCTCCCCGTTGGTATCGTCGGCTTGACTATGGCTTTGGCGTACGTCAAGGAGTCCGTCTCAGACGTCGTCTCTCATTCTTTTGACTGGTGGGGAGCTATCGCCTTGGGCGCGGCGCTGTCTACCCTTGTCCTCGTTCTCGATCAGGGTTTGACATGGGG
>CAZQKU010000078.1:0-4007 GCA_964593965.1 uncultured Candidatus Saccharibacteria bacterium
GGCGAAACTTGCGGCATTATTTTTCGGGCTCGTCTTGAATACGGCGATGGGAAAGATAAAGGGTCGAAAAATAAAGAGTCAGCCGAAATACTTTTCTTGGCGCCCTACATACCCGACTGGCGCGACAAATGCATTGCCGCATGGGAAGTGATACCCGCGCCACAACTATTCGCGTTTCAGGCGACTGACCTCAGCCCCATCTTCGGCGGTAATCCGAGAGATTTCTGGAAGAATTGACATCAGCACCGCAGGCTACAAAGCTTGCGGTTTTTTATTTTGAAGCTTTGGCTACTACAACTTTGCGCTTTGCTTCCGCAGCTTCTTTACTTTCTGCCCTTCCTCCAAATAATTTTCCTTCGTGCTCACTCTCTTGCCGGTTTCAGCTTCGAGCGATTTGCGGGCACTGCCGGCGATGGTGCCGCCTTTGACTGCCGCAACTTTGTTCGGGTCGAAGCCTTGGGCATCGCTACTGCGGGCAATCTCGGTCGTCGAAGCTTCGCCGAGCATGGAAAAGATGAGCTCAAGGTCGTTCATGTGGTCGCGGAGATTCTGTCGCTTGAGGCCTTTGAGCTTTTTGTATTCGGCGGGCGTCATGCCGAACGACGCCTTGGAAATCTCGGCGGTGAGAATGGCAAAATCCTTGGCCTGCCTGATGCCACGATCTTGCCATTCACCCGTCAGCTCCTCGCGGATGGCAATGCCGCGCATCCTCTTCTCGATCCATGCGTCATCGTAGCCTTTGGCTTTGTAGAGTGCACGCGTGCGCTTGGTGGCGAGCTCCGGATCTTCGATCTCCTGCACCCGCTCGTAGCCTACTGCGGCAAGCCATCTCTTGAACGGTTCCGCCTTGGGTGATGGTATGGACTGGATGATGCGGAATATGCCTTCGGTATTGGCGCAAAGCACCTTTTGTGGCCCGCCGGCGGTGTCCATGGAAAGGGTATGTACAATTTGTACATACCCTTTATCGAGCTCCGGATCCCTCTGTTTCATCCTTTGAATATACTGCTTCGGATCAGATGAGTCTATAAGCGCAAGTACAACATCCTCCACGACAAACCACCATTCATTATTATGAATGACCTTACGAATCTCCTTTTTCTGAAACAAAGCGATTTTAGTGAGTTCCTTCTCCATGCTCCAATTATGTCAGTCCGGAAAAGAAACACAAGCCCAAAAATCACAAAAACTTTATCAAAATTTTATTTCGTGGGGATAACTTTGGCAAAATAAAAACCGCGTTTTGAGCGCGGCTTACATTTTTACAAAAGATTTGACGATTTCTGAAGAATTTCTAATCCTTCAACAAACCTTGTATGACCGGAATCGCCTTTTCGATGGCGCGTTCGCGGTGGTTGAAAAGGCCTTTGCGCTTCTCCGCTTCAGGCAGACGATGCAAATCGCCCAAGATCATGCCATACTCGGTCGCATAGAAAAGCGACTCGAACGGAAAGCCTTCTATCCTGTGCGGATCGGCCGTCTCCACGATGCGACCGCGAAGCTCCCCTTCAAAATGCATCGGCTCGCTGATCCGTGCACTGATTTTACCGACCTTGCCGGCCGGGGCCGCTTCGTCCTTGCCGGCTTCGTCCACGACAACGAGCGACAGAACCGTCCGGAACGTAGCCTTTCGCGCATCACCCTTCAGTCCCCGCATACGCTCAAGAGTGTAGGAGATGATTTCCTCGTCGGTCATCTTGCGGCCTATCCAGCGGCGGACTTTGATGCCCGTCTCGCCACCCAGGCCGTCAATGAATATTCCGGTATCGTCGGAGATGACGCAGAAACGGCGACAGAAATGACCGCCTTGCGGAACGGAAAGACCGGCACCGGCGGACAAATCGCCGATAGCCCGAGCATATGCAAGCGCCTTGATGTCGGCATTCTCGCCAAGCGTCGTGCCCGTCTCGTCCGGATCGAGCTTGACCGGCGTATAGTCCGTGAGCGACTCGACGGCAATGCCATGGACGCCAAAATGCCTGCTGATCTTGATGATTTTGCCCGGATTCGACGTGGCGTATATGAGGTGGGTTTTTTTCATAGGTTATAAGTTTGTAATTAGCGGCTGTTTTCTACAATAAAGGATACGCGAGGATGGAAGAAAGTCAACTTAAGGAAGAAGCCCAGGTTCCGAGAATATGACGTGATAAAATTTTGATAAAGTTTTTGCAAGAAATACGGATACAGTCTGTTGACACCGCCATCGGTTTTGTTAACCTTGAGCAGGTGTTTGGGGCGTTCGCGCCATCACGGCCATGTAAGCTGTAATCAAACACCATCAAAGAACCCGCCTATTGGCGGATTTTTTGATGCCTATTTTCGAAGCTTGTTTCGTTTTACCGCTTATATCCAGCCTATTCATGATCCGGATCTTTCGATGAGAATTGACGGGTATGCTTATGCCACCTTCGTCATCTTCTCGTATTTCTCGATAACTTTGCGCTGATCTTCGTTTGCCTTTCGAATAACTTTCTTCATTACTCTCATTTTTTCCGCCGAGCTTGCATCATGAAAAAACGCCGAAAAGTCGCTTTTTTCAGCCTTGGAATTCTGGTCTTTGGCAAAGAAATGTTTAATACAAGTCATCATGGCAGTTTTGCGTATAATTCGCTTTCAGTATACATATTCGGGATATACATATCAAGGGACGAGATATTCTGATAAAAGTTACCGATAGCATCATTTGTCAGATTTTTTATGATCAAGTTGAGCTCTATTCTGTCTCCAAATTTTGCTTTGGCTTCAGCCACATTGGATCTTGACAGACAATATCCTTTGACGAACATATCCTTGGTAATTTTTCTTTGTTCGACGACTTCCCTTTTTCTCGTAAAGTCCCATGCGACAACGGGATCTTGATAGATAAAATAGATGACGACCTTCCGATCTTTTGCAAAAGATTTTCGTATATTCTGATCGGTCTGCAGATGGGCGAACGTACCGTCAACTACGACATTGAAACCTCTGGAAAGACATCGGATATATAATTCATCCACGCCAATGCTCGCCGCCGCTTGGAAGAGATGTGCATTGGTACCGGTATACCCGGGAAGCATTTTCCGAATCTCATCGGCATCAATATGCACTGCTTTTGTCTTGAATTGTTTGACCAGCTCTCTTGAAATTTCAGTTTTACCCGCGCCCGGAGAACCAGCCATAAAGACAGTGACCGGCGCGGTATCAGCGACATAGTCTGCATCATCGGCAAATGCACGAAACAGGACTGCCTTTCTGTTTTTACGGATATATTTTCTTGCCTGGTCTGCAATTTTTTTTTCTTCTTCGGACATGCGGCTTATTGTAGTAATTTACATGGTTTTTTGCGTTTATAGTTCACTTCACCATGGCTGGATTGCTCCTGAGCCCTTCCCTCGTGGCATTCATAATCGCGGGAAGCTAGCGCTGGTGAGACTACTAGAGCTTAAGTGTATCGCGTACACTACCGCACGCAAGCCCAAAAATCACAAAAACTTTATCAAAATTTTATTTCGTGGGGATAACTTTTTTCGAGCTTATACAAGCTTACCTGAGAAATAGCCACCTAGTTTGAACAATTAAATACAATCTCCACCGCTTCCTCAAACCCCTCCGCCTTGCCGCCATAAAATTCATTGAGACCAAATTCCTCGATACTGTCGTTGTCACGAAATTCTGCTTTCCAAAGCGCTCGATATTCCTGCGCCCAATGTTGTAGCTCCGCTGTGATTGATCCTTTTGTCATTTTTTCGATAAACCCTTTCGCCATAAGTTCCACTGTTTCCTCGCGGAGATTTTGCAGATTTTCCCAAAGCTCGAACGTTTGATACATCGGATCTTCCTGAATCATTTCCCATTCCTCCGGCTCGACCTCTACAAAATCATTGTCCTCCGGAGTATACTCTTGACACACGACCGTAAAAGGAAAATAGAATTCCCCATGCTCATGGCAATATTTTAAAATTTGTATGGCCAACTCGCGCGATATCTTCATGAAGTGATCGTTGATCGGATTGGGGGAGAAGTCAAGG
>CAZQKU010000079.1:0-3880 GCA_964593965.1 uncultured Candidatus Saccharibacteria bacterium
GTTTCCTCATGAAAGGCGATACCGTCGCCCTTTCCATGAAAAAGAAAAGTTTCGGCAAAGGTTTTTTGAACGGGTATGGCGGTAAAGTTCAGGGAAATGAGACGCCGGAGATGGCGGCTGTTCGCGAGCTTGCCGAAGAAGGTGGCGTAACAGTCGCTCCGGCAAACCTCGAAAAAGTGGCCATCATTGATTTCTTTGATGGGAAAAATCTGCTATTTAAATGTCATGTCTTTTTTGTCACAACGTGGCACGGCGATTTTGTCGAATCGGACGAGATGGCATTACCCGAATGGTTCAGCCTGACGTCAATTCCCTACGACCGTATGTGGAAGGCCGACCAAGAATGGCTGCCGCTCATTTTTTCCGGCAAGAAAATTTACGGTAAAGCCTATTACCAGCCGGGCATGAATGAAGTGGATCATTTCGAGTATGTGCCACTGTAGTCAAGAATCCTAAAAGAAAGGGTTCTTTTTTTTTTATTTTTTAATGCAATAGGAAAAATTATTTGCTATACTTTTTATATGAAAATAGGCACTGATTATATAGGCGTAACAACACCTTTTTACTGTCACGATGGAAAGGGAAATATTCTCATGCATAAAAGAACCAAGGAATGCAGAGATGAACACGGAAAATGGGATACAGGATCGGGTAAATTGGAATTTGATCTTTCGCTTGAAGAAAATGTTTTGAAGGAAGTGTTTGAAGAATACGGCTGTAAAGGCGAGGTACAAGGAGTATTACCTGCACATGACATTTTTAGAGAACAGAACAGAATAAAAACTCATTGGTTAGCTGTATCATTTTTTGTAAAAGTTAATCCAAGCGAAGTCAAAAACGGTGAACCACATAAAATTGAAAAAATCACCTGGTTCCCGATCGATAAACTTCCAGAACCGCTTCATAGCGGATTTGCATATTCCTTTAAAAAATACAAGAGTTCTTTTGAGAAATATATAAAGAATCCTCTTAAACCGTAAAATTCTTCACTGAATATAAATCATCACCATCTCCGCCGGGAATTTCGATGGTTTCGCTTTTTTTTATTTCTTCTTTGGTGCGGTCGTCGTGGGCAATAGCGTCGGCGGCATCGGCAAGATTTTGCGCAATATTGTCGCTTCCCGCTTCATGATTTTCGATTTTTCCATTCTTGCTTTTTTCGATGAATCTCTCCATCTTATCTACCGGCACGCCCAAGCCGCCGCCCTCTGCCACCGCATTCGACGTCACTCGATCGAGAATATCGCGCAGATCATCCGCCGAGAAAAAGTCAATAGTCAGCTTGCCGCCGTTGTCGCGGCGCTCGATGTGGACGCGGGTGCCGAGCGATTCTTTGAACTTTTCCTCGAGAGCCACGAGCTCCGGGTCGAAGGCGCGCTCTTTCTTGCGCACTTTGTCGTAGGCCACCCGCCGCGCCACCGCTTCGGTCTCGCGGACGGTCAGTTTTTTAAACATAATTTCCTTAAACAAAGTCATCTGCTCCTCGGGCCGGTCGGTGAGCATGAGAAGCGGCCGGGTGTGACCGTCGGTCACCTTGCCTTCAGAAACGGCGGCGAGGATTTCGGCAGGCAAAAGCAAAATGCGCAGAGTGTTGGAAACATATTCGCGGCTCTTGCCCACCTTTTCGGCGATTTGGGAATGTTTGAAACCGAACTCTTTGAGCAGACGATCGAAAGCCCGCGCCCGGTCAACGGCGTTCAAGTCTTCACGCTGAAGATTCTCGATGATGGCAAGCTCGAGCTTGATGCGGTCGTCCTCCTCGCCGCTTCGGATGAGCGCCGGCACCTGAGAAAGGCCGGCAAGCTTCGACGCCCGCAGGCGCCGCTCGCCGCTGATGAGCTCGTATTCGGCGATGAGACCCTCGACACTACCGTCGCCGCTTTCTTTCACTACTTCGCGACGGGTGACGACAAGCGGCTGAAGGACGCCGTACATGCGAATGGACTCAGCGAGATCGCGCAGGCGATCATCGTCAAATTCGCGCCGCGGCTGGAACGGATTCGGCTTGACTTTCTCGACGTCAATCCAAAAAATGGAGTCGCCGTAGAATTGGGATTTGGATTTTTCGAGGGGGTCGGGCATGGTGGTGTTATGAGTTATATTATGGATTATGCTATTAGTGTAGCAAATTTGGCAAATTTTTAGTAGACTGTGGAAAGTAGATACAACGGTAAGAAAAGCAAGAAAATGCCAGAGTGGTGAAACTGGATATACACGCACGACTCAAAATCGTGTGCCGTAAGGCGTGAGGGTTCAACTCCCTCCTCTGGCACAATATTAGAAATATATATGAACGAAAAAATACTTAACCATTATTTAGAATTTAGTCTTTACACTAATCCCGGACTTTATAAAGACATACTCAAAAAAGACCTTCCTGACGACATTAGGAAAATTGGCAATCTCGTACGAGCAAATATCATTCATCGTACAACCTTAGTCGCTGGCAATACTGGTACAAATAATGACAAACGTTTTGGCGATATGACCAAAGTACCATGGTATCGTCAGCTCGAAGACGACGTACTTGTTACAGCAGTGGCCATGTTTGCAGAATTATATAGAAGAGATGAACGAGGTTTTGTACTTGACCGTTCAGAAGAAAATAAACTTGTTTTAACATGCAGATTTATCGCCATTCTTATAGCCTCGATTTTAAAATCACAAGGTATCCCCGCTCGAGTACGTTCCGGCAATTCTCCCGATTTTGATATGAGTGAGCTTGGAAAAGTTAGCGCTGACCATTGGATAAATCAATACTGGAATGAAAAAGAAAATCGGTGGATTACTATTGATGTTGACGGTAGTTGGAGTTTCAGAGATACGACTATTGATCCTTACGATATGTCTGCAAATATGTTTGATTTTCCTGCAGATGCATGGCTCAATATTCGTGTAGGTAAAGATGATCAGAATCGTTTCTGGAATGCCAAACCTGAACGAGGAATGATCGTGGTATTTTGGTCTCTCATATATGATTTCCATTCTTTGATGAACAATGAAATTATTTATTTTTATACGACAAAATTTGGAACCAACGAAAACTTTCCGAAATTGGCTGAAAAAGAATTAAAGAAGATTGACTATCTTGCAGCACTTATGCAAAAACCGGATGATAATTTTGATCAATTGAAGACTATATTTGAAACTGATAAAGATTTCCGATTGCTTACAAGAGCACTACTTTAAAAAAAGTAGTATCAGTTGGTGATAATATGTCACCGACTGAAAATGAGCTATATTTTTGCATACAATCAAACGGTTACAAAATGTAACGGTTTGAAAATAGACAACATGAAAAATAATCATACACACAAAGCTCTGCGCATTTCCCTGCCCATTCCCCTCCTCATCATCCTCGGCCCAACCGCTTCCGGTAAAAGCGACTTGGCGGTCAAGCTGGCAAGGCTCGCGGCAAAAAAAGCTGGCGTCAAAATCGCCGCTGAAATCATCTCCGCCGATTCGCGGCAAGTCTATAAAGGCCTCGACATCGGCACAGGCAAGATCACCAAGAGCGAGATGTGGAATGTGCCGCATCATCTTCTCGACGTGGCTGATCCGCGGGTGCCGGCCAATTCGCCGCGGCATTTCACGGTGGAAAAGTGGCGACACATGGCAGAAGCGGCCATCGCCGACATCCACGCTCGCGGCCGATTACCAATCGTCTGCGGCGGCACCGGCTTTTATATTTCGGCTCTCGTGGATGGAATGACGTTTCCCGACGTGCCGCCCAACAAGCGCTTGCGGGAGCGACTGGCGAAAAAGAGTACCTCGGAACTTTTTGGACAGTTGAAAAAGCTCGACCCGAGGCGGGCTCGCGACATGCGGGCGAACGGTGATTGGAAAAATGGGCGACGGCTCATCCGGGCTATAGAAATTG
>CAZQKU010000080.1:0-3854 GCA_964593965.1 uncultured Candidatus Saccharibacteria bacterium
GTCATTTCCATTTTCTATGGCGTGAGCTGGTATATGCGCGGGAAATTTATACGGGAGGAAAAACGTGAAGAGAAGGAAAAATGATACAATGAGGAATTAAAATGATTGCTACACATAAGCCCCACAAACCTCTTCACCCTATCCTCATAGGTCTTTTGTTGTGTGTCATTGCGGCGTGCGCCGCTTTTTGTGCTTTGATTATCGGTCATGAACATGAAGATGTTATTTACAATGCTGGAACTTCCAATTCCAATGTTGGCTCTTCATCGGTTGAAATCATATCGCCTCCACCGCCAGTCCTCGACAAAGTCCTTTATGATAAAAAAATGGAAGATCTGGCACACCCGCTTTCTTTCGATATAGCCGCTACTATGGCGACTACAACTTCTACTACAACCGCCATTAAAACCGCTTCGACAACCTCTCGTATACGCGTAGCTTCTTCCACCCCAAGCCTCTGGCCGGTCACAACTGCGCCATATCCCAACTATGGCGCTTTATTGCCTTTTAATCGCATTGTGGCGTACTACGGCAACTTTTACAGCAAGGATCTCGGTGTTCTCGGTCAATATCCGCCCCAGCAAATGCTCACTATGCTCATGGGGGAAGTGGCCAAATGGCAGGCGGCTGATCCGACCACGCCGGTCATTCCAGCTCTTGATTATATTGCTGTGACAGCCCAGGGCACAGCAGGTGCTGACGGCAAATACCGCTTGCGTATGCCGGCTGATCAGATAGAGGAAGCCATTACTCTGGCGAACCAAGTCCATGGCATTGTTTTTCTCGATGTCCAAGTCGGTTTGAGCAATGTAGAGACGGAAGTGCCGCTGTTGGCGTCGTATCTGGCGGAGCCGAACGTCGAGCTTGCCCTTGATCCGGAATTTGACATGCCGAACGGCGCCCGGCCTGACAGCGTCATCGGTACCATGAGTGCGGCTGACATCAATTTTGCCGCAAACTATCTCGCCGCAATCGTTCGACAGGATAATTTGCCGCCGAAAATCCTGGTCGTTCACCGTTTCACCGAGAAAATGGTTACTGATTCACAAAATATCACTCCTCTGCCTGAAGTCGAAGTGGTCATAGATATGGACGGCTGGGGCACACCGGCTCAAAAGATCAAGATTTACAAGGAAGTCGTTACTGGCTATCCGGTGCAGTTCACTGGTTTGAAGATTTTCTATAAGAATGACCTGCTTTCGCCAAGTACTCGTCTCTTGACACCAAAGGAAATTCTCGATCTGACGCCGCAACCAAGTTATATTCAATATCAGTGAAAATTATAATAGACGATTTTGTTCACCAAACTGATTCTCTAAATTTTGTTTATGATCAACTTGGCCAGGCTCTGTGCTTGAGTGGAGACTTGTGTCATTGTCTGACCGGCGCGGACGGCAAGAGTGATCGTGCCTACAGTCCCATCTTTAAAGAAATATATAACCACTACAGAATTACTACTTGATGTTCGATCCCATTCAGCTGCCATGTCACCGATACCTGTCAAAGATTTGGCACCATTTTTCAGAATTTGTTGGTACATACCCTGACTTTCAGCACTTGGTGCACCTACAACCATAATACTCACGCTATCCAAACCTTCTTTGTAGCGACTATCGGAATACAGACACATTTGACTATCTGTTTGAATAGAGGATTGTTGGACTGTTGGGCCGAGAATCGAACTAATATCACTGGCTGTCAGATAATCACAGACATTTTTTGAAGCCGATGATACGGGTGCACTAGCTGGAGAGACAGGTGTACTAACCGGAGATACAGGCGCATTAGCTGATGATACAGGGGCACTGGCCTGAGATACGGGTGTGGAAGCGGTAATCGGAAGCGGTGTTGGTGAAGAAGACGGTGACGTAGACGTGCCGTATGATCCATTTGCCATAACGGATCCCTGCTGTTGAGCATGATATGAGAGATACATACCGCCAAAAATAGCCAGAGCTATCACGACGATTCCAACCACCGTCCATACTGCGGCTGTTGTAGTTATACCAGCTGATGTGTTTTTGTTCAAAAATGTTTTCATACTAGTTATTATTAGTTTGTTACTTTTAATATTACTGAGGATTTTACGATTTTAACATGGATATTATCATTAGTATTCGTCGAGTTATCAACAGGTATGCCGTATTGAGTTATCCCCACTAAATAAAATTTTGATAAAGTTTTTGTGAAATAGGCTATTGAGCTGGCAGTGTGGGGTGTTATAATCATGTCATGATAACAAAAACCATCACATTAGAAAAACCACCTATTTTATTACCGTATATTATTAGTGATACGGATTTACTCCTTGATGTGTCTCCTGCAGAGAGACGTTATATCCTCAAGATTCGAGATATGCCCGAAGAAGCAGATTCCAGGCCCCGAGAAAAGCTCATCAAGCAGGGTGCGGAGACATTGTCCATCCAGGAGCTTTTGGCTGTGGTAATGATTACTGGTTCGATCAAGGAAGACGTCTTGGCTTTGTCGCGCCGGATACTTCGCGAATATGGCGAGAAAATCATTATTGCCGAACGCAATCCTCAGAAAATGTCCGAAGAGCTTGGTATCCCCATGACCAAAGCCTGCCAGATCGTTGCTGTCGGCGAGCTTGGCCGCCGCTTCTATGAGAAAAACGCCGCCGGTTTTACCATCATTCGCACTGCCAAGGATGTCTATGATCACGTTCGCGACATGCACCATCTGCCAAAGGAACACTTGCGCGGTCTTTATCTGAATGGTCACAATCAAATCATCCACGACGAAGTCATTTCCATCGGCACTATCAATTCAAATATTGTCCACCCTCGTGAAGTTTTCCGTCCCGCTGTCGAATACAATGCCGTTGCCGTTGTTCTCGTTCACAATCATCCTTCCGGTATTGTCACGCCGTCGCCGCAGGACATCGAGATTACGAGTCAGCTCATTGCCGCAGGCAAGATCATGGGTATTCATTTGCTCGATCATGTCATTATTACCGAGAAGACGTTTGTGAGTGTTGAGGCGACATATTAGAAGACTGTAGATAAACTGTCGATTTTATTAATTTTTTTGTAATATTTCTATTACATGTCTATGTTGACTTTTATGAAAGGAATTATTTTGGGAGAAGAGCCGACGTTTGAGGGGGTAGTTCGTCCTCAAGCTACTCTTCTCATGGGTGAAAATGATGCTAAGAGCCCTGAAGACATAGCCGTTCTCGAGCGTTATTTCAGCGATATTGCCAATCTTTTCCAAAAGAAATTCTTGGTTTTCTCAAGTGAAGGCGACACTTCTGCTTCCGGCGAAGATAGCGCTAAGCTTCGCTCATTACTCGACGAGATGGTTAAGGTGAAAACACTTATTGTAAAGGCGGGGAACTGAAATCATACAAACATACTTTTCTCAACCCAATGTTGGAAATATAATTTTTGAAAATTCACTAAAGTAAACAGATCATAATCATACACCTACATGTGCTTCTGAAAGAAACTCTCGGAAGGAGCGAAGGCGACTGAGAGGGAGATGTCCGTCCAGCAGGACGGAACGTCGGTTTCTTTCAGAAGCACATGTAGGTGTATGATACTGTTTTTATTTATTTTAATGCCTCGTCAACACTCTCAACACCTTCGATAGCTTGACCGTCGCTCCGCATGTCACCGAATCGCCTGCACCGTAATATATGAATATGGTATCTTTCCGCAGAACCGCGCCGCACGGGAAGACTACATTCGTCACTTGACCTGATTTCTCGTAGGGCATTTCCGGCCATAAGATGGCATCAGTGACGCGGCTTATGACTTCAGTCGGATCTTTGAGATCGAGGAGGGCTACGCCGAGGCGATAAATGTTACGCTCGGATATGCCGTGGTAGAAAA
>CAZQKU010000081.1:0-3829 GCA_964593965.1 uncultured Candidatus Saccharibacteria bacterium
ACGCGATTTCAACTCTCGCGGAGCAGATGCAGGCGCAGGTCGCGGCAACTGGTAAGCAATCGACGGCAATACCACCCGTCAAGCGGCGTAAGCCGCAACAAAAAAGCCCCGAGCGAAAGCGGAGGGATTTTTTGTTGTGATTGTTGCGGCACAACGCGGAAAATTGAGCGGAAAAATCGAAAAAATTTCTCAACTGTCCGAATTTTACCGATGCTGTTTGGATGTGATGATGCCACGGTGTCCCATCGGTTTTTTTTCTAGTCCGCATCCTTCCACCACGGCTCCAGAGGTGCTTTCTTGATCATGTCAATAACGTCGTCGAGACTATCGGTGACACGATATATGTGCATGTCGCCTTTAGTAATGGCCGCATGGTTTTCGTACATGTTGGTCTGTATGAAATGTGCCAACGGATGCCAAAAATCGGCGCCGACCAAGATGACGGGCACGCGAGGAATCTTTCTGGTGGAGATGAGATCAAGGATGTCAAAAAGTTCGTCGAAGGTGCCGAAACCGCCGGGAAAAAAAACGAACGCTTCGGCGGCGAAGGTCAGCATCGTCTTGCGCACAAAGAAATGCTGGAATAATATAACGTCGTCAACGTATTCATTGATGCGCTGTTCGCGGGGCAGGCCGATGGCCAAGCCGATGCTCTTGCTTTTGCCGTGAGCTTCCCGGGCGCCTTTGTTAGCCGCGCACATGATGCCCGGACCACCGCCGGTGGCTACGGTGTAGCCCAGCTCTCGGACGATGCGACCGGCGAGCTCTTTGGCCGCCTTGAAATGAACGGACTCCGGCATAGCTTGAGCCGAGCCGAAAATAGTCACCCGTTTCGGGTATTTCTGGATAAATTCAAAGCCGTCGCGGAATTCCTTGGTGGCGGCATTGACTTGTTCGTCTATATTTCTTTCTATTTCTTCTTTTGTCATATGCGGTCGTTCGTGTATAATCCCATTATGGCATTTTCATTTGAAATTGAAAAGCGGCTCGGCCGCGCCCGAGCCGGCATAGTGCGGACATCGCACGGCATCATTAAGACGCCGGCTTTTGTTACCGTGGGAACGAAAGCTACGGTCAAAGCTTTGACGCCGGAACAAGTTGGTAGTCAGGTCGGCGCGCAGGTCGTCTTGGCAAATACCTATCATCTCTATCTTGAGCCGGGCGACGAAATCATCCGTTCCGCGGGAGGCCTTGGTACGTTCATGAATTGGCCAGGCCCGACCATGACCGATTCCGGCGGCTTCCAAGTTTTCTCCCTGGGTGCGGCGTGGAGCGGGGAGGGTATAGACAGAAAAGGCATACGCAAGATTTCTGAAAAAAGCCGTGGAGGGAAAAAAACAGTAGACGATGAAGTATCTGATGAGCCTGTATCTGTCCACGAAACGTTGGCAAAAATAGACGAAGACGGCGTCTCATTCACGTCGGTCATTGATGGAAGTTCGCATCGTTTCACTCCCGAACGTTCGATGGAAATCCAGCACAATATCGGCGCGGATATCATGTTCGCATTTGATGAATGCACGTCACCTCATGCCGAATACGACTACCAACGTGAAGCGATGGAGCGGACACATCGCTGGGCACAGAGATCGCTCGATTATCATCGTGCTCATATATCGAAAAATTCAGACAGCTCGAATACAGACAGCTCGACGGATAACAACAGTTCACCGCGGCAAGCCCTTTTCGGTATCGTCCAAGGTGGACGACATAAAGATTTGCGAGAAGAAAGCGCCCGAGTGATCGGAGCTATGCGGGCGACTGACACTGACGGCAAAGCGAGAAGTGTCGGCTTCGACGGCTTCGGCATTGGCGGGTCTTTTGACAAAGAAGATATGTATAGCGTCGTCGGCTGGGTTAATGACATTCTACCCGACAACAAGCCGCGACATCTTCTTGGTATTGGTGAACCGGCAGACATTTTTGGCGGTATCGAGAATGGCGCCGATATGTTCGATTGCGTCGCTCCGACGCGGCTCGCCAGAAATGGCAATCTGTACAGTCTTGGCGGCCGCATTAACATTAACAATGCGAGATATCGGACAGATTTTGGCAAAATTTCCTGCGGGCCTGATGGGAGGGTGTGTGATTGCTACACCTGCACGCATTATACGCCGGCGTATCTTTCCCATTTGTTTCGATCAAAAGAAATGCTCGCCGCTACGCTCGCTTCGATTCATAATCTTCACTTTATTGTCACCTTGGTCGAGAAAATCAGGCAGTCTATCCTCGATGATTCTTTTGTCGATTTCAAAACCGATTTCCTTGCAAAATATACCCGTGGGCGATAGGATGTGGCCAGTGGGTGCAATGATGCAATGGGTCTAACTTTTATCCAAAGGATTTTTCGTGAACAATAATTGTGCCGCAGATCATGCAGATCATGACTCACATGTCCGAGAATGGCATGAACAGCCTTTTGAGAATTGGAGATTTCAGGTGGTGTTCAATGCCACTCTTGTTGGCCGTCTCCTTACCACTATGACGGATATGAAGGATAGGATTATCCTCATCGGCGAGGCTCTGGCGAATGAAAGGAAGCATATGGCTGGCCCTTTCGTCCATTATCGGAATGGCAGTCTGAATCGGAAAGATATAGTCTTTCACCAATTACCTGATAGGATTTTGGAAATTGATCTTTTTGCTTCCGACAATCTGGCGAGTCTCGCTGTTTTGGACATTCAGATCGAAGCCCGCAAACGGTGCAAAGCTGATCCGGCTCTTTTCAAGCCATGGAGTGTCATCGGCAAGGTGCGAGGAGAGGATCATACCGTTCTGCTTGTCCTAAAAAACAGCTCTTTATTTCGTCTTGATAATTGTGCAACGTAGTCATATCGTCCATTGTATATTTATGGACGATTTTATTTTCTTTTTATGTTACGTTTCACTGCCGCGCCAAGTGGCTATTGTACACAGTCGGCCGATAGGACGGTGGTGCTTTTTTCAAAAGATCTTCAAGCTGTGTTCGTGAAAGTAATCCAGCTTGAGCACCGACGTATTCGACGACGGACATGGAATTGATCGGAGCCCACGTCAAAGCTTCAAGAGGCGTTGTACCGAGGATAAGAGCTGAGACAAACGTCGCAGAAAAAGCGTCGCCACAGCCGGTGCGCTCATACGGCGGTTTGACGTTGGGATAAATCGGCATGAAATACATATGGTTATTGCGTGCCGCTGTACCGCCTGCATAACCGGTGTCGTACATGTACGCGCCATTCGGTCCGTCGGTAATGAGGACGATTTTTGGCCCACGTTTGGCCAGACCAAGAAGGAGGGTCTCAATATCTTCATCTTTCGTTTGTAAGATGAGCTGGGATTCTTCGATATTGACAATAAAGACGTCGCTTCGCTTGTAGAATGGTGCGAGCTTTGATGTGCCAAGTTTCATCTGGAACGTACCCGGCTGAAAGGCCAGCTTGATGGAAGGATTCTTCTCAAGATACGTGGCAATGTCCATATGATAATCATATGAATTGTCGGACAGCGAACTCAAATATATCCAGCGGGGAGGATTCGGATCAGGCTTGGAGATATTCTTATTTTTTAAAAAGTTGTAATGAAATTCATGGTGCTTGATCAAGATAGTCCGATCGGTATCGAACCATAAAGCATAGTGATAATTTGTCTCTATGCCTTTCTCGGTAGATATGTAACGGGTGTCGACAGCATTGTCTTTGAGCGTCTCGATGCACTGTCGGCCATAGCGGTCATCACCAACGTTTGCCGCAAGAGCCGAGCGAAGCCCGAGCCGTGCCGCGGCTACGGCGGCATTGGCTGAATTGCCCACGCCGGCTATTTCCTGTACCGAATCAAAAGGAATTTTGTCGGG
>CAZQKU010000082.1:0-3822 GCA_964593965.1 uncultured Candidatus Saccharibacteria bacterium
AATTTTTTTTGCTAGTGTCTCGATGTCCGATACGTTCCTTTTTGCGATCATATGTGTATAGTTAAATAATTAATGAATTAATAATAAAATACGAGTGAAAAAATATTTTTTTCACTTCTCTAAAAAAATTCTCAAATACTGAAACAAGTATATCAGTTGTCATAGATATGTCCACGAAAAAAAAGTGAAAAAAACGAAAAACAGTGGAAAAAGCAATTGAAATTTTCTAGAAAAGTGGTGTGATGAATTTTTTCGCACATCACCCGTTTTCTTTACT
The DNA here is from genome assembly GCA_964593965.1 of uncultured Candidatus Saccharibacteria bacterium. Classification (GTDB taxonomy): domain Bacteria; phylum Patescibacteriota; class Minisyncoccia; order Phycocordibacterales; family PALSA-1337; genus PALSA-1337. The sequence goes on from CAZQKU010000082.1 coordinate 278, forward strand.
TTTGTCTACTCTCTTTTACTCACATCCTACTCGAAATGAACGACTTTTTTCGTGCGGTGAGTGATTTCTGTGGCAATTATGGGGTGACGAGCAAATGATGGGTCTTCGTCAACGATATTTTGAGCTTCCGCACGCGCCGCCTCGACCATTTTTATATTTTTCAAGGCTTCCATGGCGATATCACTGATGCCCCATTGCTTACCGCCTGCGAGTGCTCCCGCACCGCGCTGGGCAAGGTCGTATTCAGCCAGCTCAAAGCCGTTTTTGGCGGTGATGAGAGCTTTCAGGCGGGCGGCGGTTTTTGCTGTGGGCTTTTTCGGGTTGATTCTTCCGTCTATTTTGTTCTTTCCGATTTTATTACCGTCATTTCCGGTAAAAACATAGCAATACGCTTGATGTTCCGAGCGAATGACCCGACCACGGAGCTGATGAAGCTGGGCTAGACCGAAACGCTCACTGCCTTCGATGACAATGACGGTGGCATTTGGCACATTGACGCCGACTTCAACGACGGAAGTGGCACAGAGGATGTTTATTTCCCCCGCTTTGAAATCAAGCATGACGGTATCTTTATCATCCGGTTTCATTTTCCCATGGAGGATACCGATAGTGTATTCGGGGAAAATAGTGGCTTTCAGGTACGCGGCCTCTTCGGTGACGGATTTCGCTTCTATAGCTGTTTCTTTAGCCGGATCCGGTTCGTCAATACGTGGACATATAATGTATGCCTGTCGGCCGGCGGCTAGTTCGGCGCGGATTTTCTCGTATGTCGCTTGGCGGGTAGTCGGTGTCGGCGAGACGATTTCGGTGATGATCGGCTTTCTACCGGTAGGCATTTGATCGAGGAGAGTGAGGTCGAGATCACCATATATAGTCAGAGCGAGAGTGCGTGGAATGGGCGTGGCGGTCATGGAAAGGAGATGCGGCAAAGGAGTCTTGGCTTTCTCATCTTTTTTTACACTTTTTTCTGCTGTCTGATTCCGATTGCCCATTTTTTTACCCCCTTTTTCCGCCGCGGTCTTACGGATGAGGAGTGCTCGTTGGTTCGTGCCGAAACGGTGTTGTTCGTCAATGATAGCCAGGGCCAGATTCTTGAATTTGACGGTCTTTTGGATCAATGCATGTGTGCCGATAAGAATGGATATTTCACCGCCGGCCACCCATGTGAGAAGCTGGGTGCGAGAAATGTCAGTCCAGCCTTTCGGATTGATTTTTGAAGGGAATTTTCTGCAACCGGAGCCGGTGATGAGACCGATCTGAATGCCACAATGAGAAAAATACTGAATGAACGACTCGAAATGTTGGCTGGCTAGGATTTCGGTCGGGCACATATAGGCGACTTGGAGACGCTCGGGAATTTTATTTTGAATTGTCCGATTTCTTGTATGGTTCATCACCACTGCATACGCCGCAGTGGCGGCCACAGCCGTTTTTCCCGAGCCGACATCTCCTTCGAGAAGGCGAGCCATGGCATGGCCTTTCGCGAAATCGGTAAGGATGACGGCGATGGCATGGCGTTGGGCGTCAGTCGGCTCAAAAGGGAAACGCTCGATGAATTTTTCCACACTATTTTTGTCGGGCTTATCACATTCGATTTTCCACGCGGGATTCTGCTCATATTCGCGGCGGGCGAGACGTTTCTCGAGCTGGATGAAGAAAATTTCTTCGAAAGCAAAGCGCTTGCGAGCCACTTCGGCGTCTTCCTTCCGTAGTGGTGCATGGATCCAGATGAGAGCGGTACGCAGTGGCGGTAGATTGTATTTTTTTAAAATATCGGCGGGAATGGGGTCAGTTATGCCATCGCCGTTCTCGCCAAGCATGCCGCTTTTGAATATCTTCTGCACGGCATAATACATCCAGTTCGAGGTGATGCCCTGCGATTCCGGATAAACCGGATAGAGGGTATGCACGGCGTTTCGCTCACCGGATTTGCCGAAAAGGGAATCACCGACGCCGATCGGCAGTCTACCGACCACTTCTATTTTTGGGTTTGAGAAATAGAGCCCATTCCGCCTTTCCGAAACTTTACCCTCGATTCTGACGAACGCCCCCTCCGCAATCATCTTGGCTAGATATGGTTGGTTGAACCACACGCATTGGATACGACCGCTTTCATCTTCAACCGTAGCTGTTGCCATGGCTATTCGTGTGCGGAAACTTTTGCTCATGGCCAGTCGCGAGATTTTACCGAAGACGACTGCTGTTTCTGTCGTCGCCAAGGTGCCGATATTTCTCATCTGCGACGTATCGCCATAGTGTGTCGGAAAATGGTAGAGCAAATCATGTACGGTGGTGATGCGCAGTTTTGTCAGAGCTTTTTTCTGGAAAGTATCGAGGCTGAATAGGTCGCTCACGGGCGTGTCGAGTGTATCGGCAGGCATTTTTGTTTTTATTATCGGTGAAGTACGTGGCATCATGAGGCTATTGTACTATATGATATGAAACACGCTCTTTTTTTCGCCGATAAAACCTTCTTTTTTCAAGTCGGCGATATTTTTCATGATAGTTTTTAGTTGTCCGATTTTACCGTGTATGTTGGTAAGAACATGCTCTATTTCTTGAGCAGTGCGTGGTTTCTCGATGATACTCCGCAAGATGCGTGCTCGTAATTGCCGATGTGAACCTTCGAAAGGCGATTGCCGGACATGATGTTTACTTTTCCTCGAAGGATTTGGACAACTGCTTTTCAAATACGAGCCATAATCCATAAGGGCATAGAACCATTCGCGCGAGTTGACGATTTTCTTTCCAGTGATTTTTCCAGCAGAAGATATTTTGAGAAGCGATGTTTCCACTAGTTTTAGGATTTCATCATCATGTATTTTTCGTCGCATCTTTTTAAAAAAGAAATGAATAAAAACCGAGCGAATATTTGTTTCAATGAAGGCCTGTGGAATATTGTACGCGAAAGCCATGACCGATCCGGCGGTATTCGGGCCGATACCCGGCAGTTCCATGAGAGCTGATTTGGTGCGGGGCAATGTACCTTCGCCGTGTATGTCTCCGTTTGTGACGATCATTTCCGCCAGTTTTTTCAGCTGTACAGCCCGTCGGTTGTAGCCGAGCCCTTGCCACTGCGTTAACACATCACGCAATGGCGCATGTGCAAGGCTCTCGAAATCGGGAAATTTCCGCATGAATGACTCGAATTTCGGCACCACTCGCGAGACTTGCGTCTGCTGAAGCATGATTTCAGAGACGACGATGCGGTAGAGAGTGGTGTGATGTCTCCATGGCATATCACGAACGTGTGTCCGATAATATGTCAATATTGTCGTCCTGAATTTTTTCATCTTCTCATACATTTTCTTGTCCATGGTAAAAATACTCTAGCATGTCGGATTACTGCATACAATTCAAGTTTTGTTCCATAGTATAATTTTTTTTTGATATAATTGTGATTGTATGTAAGAATGACAAGGATCCCAATAAGGATACAGATAATAGCAATACTTGGAGACGTGGTAGAGTGGTCGAATACGCATCTTTGCTAAAGATGTAGACCCTTTAAAGGTCTCGAGGGTTCGAATCCCTCCGTCTCCGCA
>CAZQKU010000083.1:0-3812 GCA_964593965.1 uncultured Candidatus Saccharibacteria bacterium
TATTCATAGAAAACTACTGCTTGAGATCAACAACAACCGTCTGCCCAACGGAAAGTCCGGATATGATCTGCACCGTGCCGTCGGAACCTTTCAGCCCGACAGTTACGGGCACGGTGGTGTATGTCTTACCATCGGCATTGACCAATCGCACCGTGGTCGAAGCAGTCGCGCCAGTAATGTCGCCGCTGGCATTGTTGATGACAGCGCGATACGGAATTTCAATAGTGTTATCAACCTCGTGGGTCAAAATATAGGTGTTTGCCGTCATACCGGATCGAATACGCGGATCATTGGCATTGAAATAAAGAGTGACTTTATAGGTCGGTACACCAGCAAGAACGGTTTCAGCTGGATCAATGGCCACGACATGCGCAGGAAAATTGACATTCGCACCGTAGGCATCAAGGGTAACACTAGCCATGTCATTGATGGCTACTTTGGCGATGTCCGCTTCAGCCACATACGCCTCTATTTTATAAATGCCATTATTGATGACGCTGAACTGCACCTGCCCAGCAGGAACAAACTCGCCGACATCGGGCACGACCGATGTGACGACACCGTCAATCGGCGACGTGATAGTATCTTGCGCCAGCTCGGCTTTGGCCAAGCTTACCTGCGCCGATTGAGCATTGATAGCATCTTGCGATGAACCAGCTTGATCAAGGGCGAATTGGCTTTGGGCGGAAGCGAGACTCGATACAGCATTGGTGAGCTCGGTCTGCGCCGCAGTCACGGCGGTTGCGGCAGTGCTCTCACCAGCAAGAGCTGAATTCATGGTGGCGACATCGGCGGCAATGATGTTCTGCGACAAGCTGGAATTCCCCGGACTAAGAGCATTGACAATAACCGAAAGATCGGCCAAGAAAGATTTTATCGTACTCAAATATCCCTGTGCATCGGCAAGAAGTGTCGTTGACGTTGCAGTATCGGCTTTCCACGCGGCGAGACTGGCCGAAACTTCAAGACGCTCATCATTGATGGCAATCTGATTTTGCTGGGACTGGACGGTGACATTGATAGTCGGATTGACGCTTTGAGGATTGGTGAAAAAAGTGTCAGCGTAATTATTGACTGCGCTTTGAGCCGAAACATACGCCTGATGAGAAGCATTCTCGGCATCCGCTTCAGCATTGGTAAGAGCCACCTGCGCGGCGGTGACTTTCGACTGGTCAGCGGCAAATTCGACTGGCCGCAGAGATCGGGTCAAATCGTCGAGCTTGGCCTGCTGTGTGGCGAGCGTTGCCTGATCCGTAGCACTGTCGAGGTCAGCGATGGGGTCGCCAGCTTTGACACTATTGCCGACGGCGACATTGATACTCAAAACTGTGCCACTTTTTTCAAAAGAAAGATCGGCTTTGTTGACGGGCAAAACTTGGCCGGTCACGCTGACTATTTCTACCACATTACCAACCGTCACCGGTGCCGTCTGGATAATGGATGTACTGCCACTCGCGCTATGAAGGATAAAAAAAACAATGACGAGGATGATAATGATGCCACCGATGATGTATTTTTTATAACCTTTTTTATTTGGCCGGCCCAGACTACCGTTTGGGATACTCATCGGAGTGGTCGCTGGCGTGCCAGTTGACGTATGTGGAGGATTTGTTTGCATTTATTTCATAGTATAGCACAATAATAGGATGCTGTTGGATATTGGCGTAGGAATCATGATGGCGCTTTTTTTCAGCAAAATTTTTGCTCTGTCTTTTACCATACCAGTCGGATATTTCATGATCATCGCCGGCATTGTCTTTTCCCTGCTTATGGATACTGACGCTCTAATCAACCTTATCATACAGCGTGGTACGGAGACATCGTACAAACACCGAGATTTATTTCATCTTCCGCTCTTATACATACCTAGCGGCATGGTGATACTCTATTTTTATCAACCGGAACTTTCTCTGCTCTTCGGCCTCTGTTCGCTCTGTCATTTCATCCATGACAGCATCGGCCTCGGCTGGGGCGTCAAGTGGCTGTACCCTTTCAGTGATGATCAGTATTCATTCTTCTATCAATATAATGCACATCGAGTGGGACTGCGACCATCGGAACAAAAGACTACATGTGGAAAATGGGGTATGTATGTCTGGAAATCAGCCGACATAGACCGACTCGAAGAAAAATATGGCGATAAAGCGTGGTTTCAGCACATATATTTGAGTTGGCATCCGTATTCGCTGGTGGAAGCGGCGGTTTTTATACTTTCTCTTGTTCTATTATATGCGACTATGCATTGATTCTACATTTTTTCCTTTTAGAGAGAAATACCGCAGGAATGGAGACGGAGGGATTCGGTCACGGATATTTTTCTGCTGAAAAATTCCGCGACCCCGCCTCGCGTCGTCACGCTCCGGCTTTCTCATCTCCTCGTCGTCTCCGCACAATTAAAAAATGATACGGATTGGACCGTATCATTTTTTAATTGTGCGGGGTGTCTCGAGTTAGAACCTTTTGGCTCATTGCACCACAAGGCTTTTGGGGTACTTTGTATTATATCACATCGACGCGTCTCGAGCGGAATAAAAAGTATGGATTTTTATACTCGAAAAATATTGATTCTTCTCTCGGCATTAAGAATATAATTATGTTCCTTCAAAAAATTAGGTAGTTGTTTCTTATCTTTCCGAACATCTAAACTCTCAATAAAATCTTCTGGAGAATCAAATTGAAAAATAGTTTCATCAAATATTTCAGCAACTTCTGTATACTTTTTACAATTTAAGATTGAATAGTAGGCAATAGCTATCTCTTTTCGTTCATCACCGTCACAGGCATCGAATAGACGTTCTGCTTGAAAGAAAGTGCCTTTCTGGGCAGGTTCAAGAAAGACAACATATCCACCCGTTTTAGTGACCCTGATTGCTTCTGTAATAGCAATTGCCATTTGATCAATAGGAACATGGTGAATAGAAAGAGTAAAGATAACTACGTCAAAATTCTTATCTTTGAATTCAAGCTTCTCCGCAAATCCAAGTTTATATTCTATGTTATCAGCACTATGCAATTCGGACGCCTTTTCTAGTGCTTCAGGATTTGGATCGATAGCAATTAAATGTTTGCATCTTTTAGAAATATCAAAAGAACGTGAACCCCAGCCACAGCCTATCTCAAGAATTTCTTTTTCTTTTAGACTTACAAGACTTTCGACTTTATCTAAAAATTCTTCTTTAATTCTTTTCATAAAATAATACTAACACATCTCTCGTACTCGAAACCCGCTAGGTACCCGAGCTAACTCGTGTTGGCGGGGTGTCTCGAGTTAGAATCTTTTGGTTCATTACCGTGTAAGGCAAAATTAAGTACTTTTATCATATCACATTGACGCATCTCGAGCAGACAAAGAATCTGCTTATTTAATAAGATTCAGTACTGGTCTATATCCTAAGAATGTCTGAATATAAATTGCTAATGCTAATACCAAAAGCGGAATAATATATCTCAAAACCCACGTCGTCTTTTTAGGATCAAGACTTGGAAAAATTTTTACAAGGTAATACCAAGTAAAAGTATAGTTTTTATCTTTACCGAGCTCTGCTTGGGCAAGAATACATCCACCTAAAATTGAGTACTGTATTTGGAGTAGAACAAGCAGAGCCAGCAATATTTGCCAATCGATAAGCAGGAACGAAAACCACTCTAAAAGTTCTAGGAAAGAATGTAACCAAAATATTGGGCCAAAGTCCTTCTTATTATTCATTAAAGACATGATAATATTTTAGCATGAATGCAACTCGAGCTAACTCGACTCTGTGATGCGTACCCCCTTTAATAGACACTTAATGAACCCCCTAACCCTCGACCTG
>CAZQKU010000084.1:0-3807 GCA_964593965.1 uncultured Candidatus Saccharibacteria bacterium
GGCACAGGCAAAACAAAAAGCCAGCCGGAATGGCTGACTTTTTGTTTTGCTGTGGACCCTACAGGACTCGAACCTGCCACCCCCTCATTGCAAATGAGGTGCTCTACCAGATGAGCTAAGGGCCCATATTATATTTTGAAACAACTGTATATCCCTACCGCTATTAAGGTCATACCTACCAAAACAGCTAAGGGCCCATATTATATTTTGAAACAACTGTATATCCCTACCGCTATTAAGGTCATACCTACCACAACAGCTAAGGGTCCATTGTAACGAGCGATTTCGCGCGATTTCTTCTTTTCTAACGACCGAATTATTTTACATTATTTCCCCGCTAATGCAAGTCCGATGATGTGGTCAAGGAAATCGGGCAGACTAGAACCGACGGCAGTCAGAGCTTTCGGTAGAAGCGATGCGGGGGTGAGGCCGGGAAGAGTGTTGACTTCGAGAGCATAAATGCCGCGGCGGGACGTGACGATGAAATCGGAACGGGAGTAATGCCGCAGGCCAAGAGCGACATGGATGTCACGAGCGAGACGCTCAAGCTCGGCTTTTTCTTCAACGGAGAAATGTCCGGGAACGATTTCTTCGGCGCCGTGAGTTTCGGAATATTTTGCTTCATAGTCGAAAAAATCTCGGTCGTAGCGGATCTCGATGGCGGGTAAAGCATAGCAAGACTCTCCCCGGAAGCCATCAATGACGCCGACCGTCGCTTCTTTTCCGGAAATATATTCCTCGATCATAACAGAACCGTCGCGCGACTTTAGATTTGCTTTCTGGACGGCCGGAGCGATATCAGCAAAACTTCGGGCGATGGAAATACCGACGGATGAGCCGCTTCCGACCGGCTTGACCACGACGGGCATGGAGAAAGTATTGAAAATATGGCGGATGACTTCATCAGATGATACGGTTGTCCTTGCAGATTCGATGATGATATGCTTCGGAGTTTTTATTCCGTGTTGTGCAAAAACTTTTTTGGTCAGGACTTTATTCATGCCGACAGCGGAGGGCAGAGCCCGCGAGCCGGTATACAAAACTCCATGTTCGTCGAGAATGACCTGGATCTTGCCGTCTTCACCGTAGGCACCATGAAGAGCGTTAACCAGAACATCCGTCTGAGTAAATATTTTATCAGGTAGAGCGGGTTGACCTGAGATATGCCATTGACCGTCTTTATCAATAAGAATATCGTGCAGAACATATTTGTCCGCATATCGTTCATGGGAAAGCGCCGCAAGCACCGCCGCGCCGCTTGCAAGCGAGATATCATATTCGTCGGATGGACCGCCGCGCAAGACTCCGACTCGTGTGGTAGACATACGATTATTATAACACTATTTCCGGACTTATTTTCGGATACTATTTCGACCGAGCATTTTCTTTGAAAGGCGTCTGCGGTGGAAAGCGATGGCGAAGCGATGAGCTTCGGCATTGGCGAGAAGGATAGCGGACCTATAGCGGGCGATGATGTCGTCGTTTATCTTGTTTACTTGGTTTATCTGGTTAATTTGATCACTTTTCATGATGTCTCTGGCCTTGTGTCGTTCATCCTTGACGACCGACAATACGGGAATATGAAATGTGGTTTGAGATATGATTTTTTCAGCGGCATGTATCTGACCACTACCACCATCAACGACGACGAGATCGGGCAGACGCCATTCGGCGTGGTCAAAGCGGCGGCGGAGTATTTCGGATAGACTACCGACATCGTCGTTCACGTTACGGCTGATTTTAAATTTACGATATTCGTTTTTATTCGGTGCAAGATCAAAACGTCTGCCTTCGACTACCGTCATGACACCGACATTTTCACTGCCGGCCATGTGTGCGACGTCGTACGCTTCGATGCGGAATACGTCGCGGCCCGACTCTCCGATATTTTCTATGTCTTTTTTTATCAAAGAAACATCCTGAATATGACCAAGAGCGTACAGTGTCTTTTTGACACGACCTGCCGCTTCAAATTCACGACGCGTGGCGTGAACATGCATCTCTTTTTCCAGAGATTTGATCAACGCCTTTTTCTTTCCTTCAAAAAAGAGCGTTAGATTGCAAATAGTTTTTGCGTATGCTTTCTTCGCCTCGGGAGACGAGGTGTCGGGCGACAAACCGATAGAACGATAAAATGCTTCACGTGAAGGAATACCAGCCCGCTCATCGCGAAAAGGAAAAATTTTCCGGATGATGACAAGTGCCTGACGCAAGAGGCCACCCTGCGGATATGGACCAAAGATTCTCTTGGCGGAGATACGCTGTGCTTCCAATTCCCTGCCGCGCATGAGCAAAATACGTGGGAAATCTTCGTCCGTGATGACGACATAATTGTACGAACGATCGTCTTTTTCCTGAGTATTGTATTTCGGCTGGTATCGCTTGATCAGATTGCTTTCGAGAATGATAGCTTCGAGGACGGAGTCTGTTGTATTCCATTTGACGGTATCGGTGCGACTGACCATATCCACAAGAAGCGGTCCGCGGCTTGTGATCAAATCATCTTTGGCATAACTTGCCACCCGATCGCGGAGTGAAGTAGCCCGGCCTATATAAAGTATTTTATTTTTTCTGATGAAAAAATAGACACCGGGTGCGTCCGGCAAGCACTTTTTGGCAAATTTCATCAATACTTGACTTTTCATGTAAGCCGATTTTTTTATTTTAAGACTCTTTTGAGATAATAGCCTGTATACGACTTCTCGTTCCGTGCTACGTCTTCCGGCGTACCTTTAGCTATGACCTTGCCGCCTTTGGCACCGCCGTCGGGGCCGATATCTATAATATAGTCGGCGGATTTGACAAGGTCAAGGTTGTGCTCGATGACAACGACAGTATTACCTTTATCCACCAGCTTTTGCAGGATTTCGATGAGCTTCGCCACATCCTCATAATGGAGGCCGACGGTCGGCTCATCGAGAAGATAAATGGTTTTCTGCAGATGGGCGCGGTAGAGTTCGGCGGAAATTTTCACTCGCTGGGCTTCCCCGCCGGAAAGGGTCGTGGCCGATTGACCAAGCTCGAGATAACCAAGACCAACTTCTTTAAGGGTCGTCAGACGATCTGAAACAGCAGGAATATCCTCGAAGAATTCGAGAGCTTCGTCAATGGTCATATGCAGGATTTCATTGATATTTTTCTTTTTATATTTTATTTCCAGCGTCTCTTTGGTAAAGCGTTTACCGCCGCAAACTTCGCATGGCACGTAGACCGTCGGCAGGAAATGCATTTCCACGGCAATTTCACCGTTACCTTGACAGGCTTCACAGCGACCACCCTTTACATTAAAAGAAAATCTGCCGGCACCCCATCCGCGAGCGCGGGCTTCGGCTGACGCGGCGAAAAGATCGCGGATATGCGACCAAGCACCGGTATAGGTAGCCGGATTTGACCGCGGCGTCCGGCCAATTGGTGACTGATCTATGAGAATAGTACGGCCGAGATATTCGGAACCTTCAAAACTTTTGACATTATATATGGCGGCACTGCGATTACGGAATTCGAGCCGTGCCTGAAGATTCCTATGCAGAATTTCGTACATAAAGGAAGACTTGCCAGAACCGGAAACTCCGGTGATAACGTTGAAACAACCGAGCGGCACGTCCACGTTCATGTCTTTGATGTTGAAAATGTTTCCGCCACGGATCATGAGTTTGCCTTTCGGCTGACGGCGAGTCGTCGGCATGGGGATGACTTTTTCGCCACGCAGATATGCGAGGGTGAGCGATTCTTTGCCATGACCGGGCGCGAGCTTTTTCGCCGAAAGCAAATCGTCAAGCCATCCCTGCACCACCACTTCCCCGCCAT
>CAZQKU010000085.1:0-3806 GCA_964593965.1 uncultured Candidatus Saccharibacteria bacterium
CCGCTGGCCGATTGGGCCAGGCCGAGACGTGTCTTCGGCTTGCCGATGACGATACATTGGACTTTATCTTCGACGAGAGCATGCGCCAGCTTACGCTGATGCGATATATGCTGGTCGCCGCTTTTGTTCAAGATATGCCGGCGCGCCTTCATCAAACGCTTCCAGCCACGAGAACCTTTGTGCCGTTGCTCAACCCGAGCTTCGATACTCTTCACCTTCGGCCGCCAGAATTTGTCCGGCCGCCGCGAAGGAATGAGGAATTCCGAACCGTCCGAATCAGTCACAGCGATATCGCCGGCACCGAGGTCTATGGCTCGGAAGAACGTCGGGTGCTCCGCGAGCGGAGGCATTGGCAGTGCCGTGACAAGCGAAAGCTCGAAACAGCCGTCGCGGAAAGCTACCGTCGCATGGACGATTGCTTTATCCTTCGTCATTCGCGTCAGATATTCTCCCAGAGGAATGACAATCCGTTCCCGATCCATGCCGGGGACGGACAACATTCCGTTTGCGACAGTAAATGACGACCATGAGAGGGTCTGGAAACGATCCTCTTCCCTGGTCCATGGCATCCGCGCTCGAGCGTCTTTCTTCTTTTTCAGTTCGAAAAAAGACTGATACGAGCCGGCGAGCTTCCGCAGGACTTCGCGTTCAAGGTCGGAGGAAATGTCGGCAAGCGGCATTACCGTGCCGTCTTTCAGAGTAACATTTGATTGACGCTCATCGGTGAGCCAATAGTTGAAAGAATAGGCCGTTACGGGCTTTTTCTTTTCCTTTTCGGGAGCATTGAGCCATGCTTGGGCCTCGACGATCGCCCTGTTCCACAAATGAACCATGGCGCGAGATATCAGCCACAAACGCTTGATTGCTTCTTCCGGAGGACATACGGGGGCTTTGTAGGCCTTCCGCATAGTCGGTGTCATCGTTTTTGTTTTCAAGGTGTTCCTTTCTGTAAAATTTACCTTTATTGATCTGCAATATTGGTATCATATTTGTCAATTTATGTCAAATCACTCGCGAATCAGACTATGAGGTATACTTATGGAATGTCCGATACACATATAGTACCATCCTGCATCTTCTGTAAAATCGTCGCCAAAGAAATCCCCGCTCATATCGTCTATGAGAATGACGACTTTTTGGCTTTTCTTGATATTCATCCTCAATCACCGGGGCATGTCCAGATTATTCCCAAAAAGCATTACCGCTGGGTTTGGGACGTGCCGAATACCGGTGGGATGTTTGCCGCCTATTTCGAAGTGGCACGAAAAATCGCCGTCGCGGAGCGCAAGGCTTTTGGCGTAGACATGATTCTCTCCCGTATTGTCGGCGATGAGGTACCGCATGCACACATCTGGATATTTCCCGACCGCACGGCGGCGCGGACGGCTAAACGGGAGGATTTCGAGGAAAATGCAAAGAGGATTATTGAAGCTTTAAAGTAACAAACGGCTGATTCCCAACTCATTCTCTATCACTTTTTCTAAATGAGAATAGACGCCTCTCAATTGACGAAAGTTAGCCATATTTTTAATAAAAAAGCTCTTTTATTCTCATTTAGAAAAGTGGTTATCAAAGATGGTTCATCCTAGCTGATCAATATCATTCTACAAACTATTCTTTTCCAGCGCCTCTATTCCCGGCAAAGTCCCTTCTGCCAAAAAATCAAGCATCGCGCCGCCGCCGGTCGAGACGAAACTGAAGGTATCCTCGATGTGAAGCTCGGCAATAGTGGCGAGAGTGTCGCCGCCGCCGACGATGGTATTAGCTTTTGCCGTCGCTTGCCCGATAGCCCGAGCAACATCCATAGTCGGCTCTTTGAAACCTTGCTCATACGCGCCAAGCGGACCGTTCCAGAGAATTTGGGCTGGTTTTTGACCTGTGCCGCCACTGGCACCGACAGAAATCATTTTTTTCAAAATATCGAGCGTGACAGGACCGGCATCCATAATGGTATCGCCCGCGACGAGAGCATCGGATCTTTTGATATTTTTCTGACCGTTTGTATCAAGAACCACCACATCCGTCGGCAAAACAAGCTTTGGATTATCAAAAAATCGCTTCAAATTAAAATCCGAGGGCGAAACGAGCGAGCGGCCGATGTTCCAACCTTTTTCTTTGAAAAAATTGTTAGCCAAAGCGCCGCCGACAAAAATGGTGTCGGCAATATCGAGGAATTTTTCGATAAGCGGCAGTTTTGTCTCGAACTTTGCTCCGCCAAGGATGAAAAGGAATGGCCGCGCCGGATGAAAAGCTTCACTCAAATGTTTCACTTCGCTTTCAAAAAGCAAACCCGCGAAGCTCGGCAAAAATTCCGTCACTGCCACGACCGAAGCGTGGGCGCGATGCGATACGGAAAAAGCGTCGTTGATATACAAGTCGGCAAGCGAAGCCAGCTCGGCGGCAAATTTCCTGTCATTTTTCTTTTCACCATCGTTGTCGCGCAGATTTTCCAGAAGGATGAAGCCGCCTTCGGCCGCTGACTCGATCTCCGACGCGGCATTACGATAATTTTTCACAAAAGTACATTCAAAGCCGAGCTTTTTCAAATGCCGCGCCACCGGCTCCAAAGACGGCGTCGCCGACGGGTCGGCATTATCATCAATGTGGCTGATAAGAATCGTTTTCGCCCCGCGTTCGCGCACATACTGCAAAGTTGGCAGAGTTTTCCTGATGCGGAAATCATCAGCGACCACACCGTCCACCACCGGCACATTGAAATCCACTCGTACAAGCACCTTTACTCCTTTGAAATTTTCTATATCGCGGATGGTTTTCATGGGCTCTTTATTTTCATTTTTTCACTATTATTTATCTTTTCTCTGCGCCGATACCATCCACCGTCTTCAAAAGTTCCACAAACCCCGGCACATTGACGCTTTCCCGACCGACGAGCAGGCCATCCACTTGACCGAGAGCAATGATGTCGGCGGCATTTCGGAAATTGACCGAACCGCCATAGAGAATCGGCACCTCGACCGCAGAGGCTTGACCGTAGATATCGGAGAGAACTTTCTTTATAAAAATGACCATTTCGTGGATAGTGGCCGGCGTCATGGCCGCTTTGGCGCCGACCGCCCAGATCGGCTCGTATGCGATGATAAGCTGACCGAGAGCACGCTTCGGAAATGCCTGAAGCGAAGCCTTGATCTCATCCCGCACCACGTCGAGATATTCACCGAGGTCATCGCGGGTTTTCTCACCGATACACAGCACCACGGTCATGCCCGCTTGCACCACCGCCGCGGTTTTTCTCGAAACATCCATATCGGTTTCTACTGAGCCAGCGTTTCCCCCGATACGCCGTTCGGAATGTCCGACAATAACGTATTCCACACCAAGATCGACCAGCTCACGAGCGCTAACTTCACCGGTGAAAGCGCCTTCCGCTTCAGGAAAGACATTTTGAGCACCGGCTTTCACTTCATTCGACTTTACATTTCTTGTCGAACTTTTATTCGCACTTTTATTTCCAGTCCTCGCCGACTTCCGCACAATAGCAAAAGGAATAAAAGGAAACGGTGGACAAATGACAACCGTCGTCCGTTCAAGTTTTCGCACTATATTCTTCGTCTTAGCGATAATATGCTTGGCTTCGAGGACGGTTTGAGGATTCATTTTCCAGTTGCCTATGATAATCTTTCCTTCAGCGTAATTGTTTTTTGACATAGGAAATAGTATAGCAGATTTTAATACATACAAAAATCCCCCTGACCTGCCAAATTTCTTTGACAAGGGTCAGAGGGACTGAGAGCCAAAGGCTCAATGTTAACTTGCAGAGGGCACAAGTGTCAGTTGCGGAACCACGA
>CAZQKU010000086.1:0-3761 GCA_964593965.1 uncultured Candidatus Saccharibacteria bacterium
TTGCGCGGCTGATGGGACTTGAACCCACGACCCTCGGATTGACAATCCGATGCTCTAACCAGCTGAGCTACAGCCGCATATTATTGATGCATACGAACCAAAACAGCTACAGCCGCATATCGTATATTCATGGACTTCTCAAAAACTTTTTTCTTGCGTTCAAGAAGCAAGCCATTTGATACATCAACCCTATGATTATACATAAAATCGTACAATTTCAAAGAGCTGTAAATACTGTATGACAAACGATGATAATTGTTCTTCGACATCCACAGACTGCCACCATGGATTCCAGCTTCTTCGAGTTTATCTTTAATAAGGATAAGAAAAGCTTTTGAACAAGAAGTAAAGACTGTACTCACAGTAAAAAGTGCAGTCTTTCGATCCTTATGAACATACCCCGTCCACACATTTCCATCGCCATCAAAATATCCTCGAACGAAATGTGCATAAAAATTTTTCGGGACGTCTGCAACAGCAAGACCGATGAGTTCAACAATTATACACTATGACAGTATATTATACTATCCAATATAGTTACAACACTAACGAAAATCTAAAAGTGTGCCGACGCCTGGACTCGAACCAGGGACCTTTTCTTTATGAGTGAAACGCTCTAGCCACCTGAGCTACGCCGGCAAATATTTAAAACATGTTGAATATAACAAAAAATGACGATATTCGCCACTTTTTATTAAACCAAGAAATCCTTGTTGTCCTGACGCGTCTCGGATGAAGTGGTGCAAGACCGCGTAAGGGTTTTATTCTTCATCCGTAAACACTACCAACCGGTTAGAATAACTTTTTTGGGCATTGTTCCAGACTCCTCCGCAAGTGATAAGGTTGAGATGCGCCTTTCCGTCATCTGAAGCGAATATATCTGAAGCATCTTCGTTGTGTCCATATGTTTCGATGTCGCGCACCACAAAAGCGGTAGTTGATCCCGTCGTGTCATCGACATAGACTATGTCTCCTTTCTGCAATTTTGATAAATTGTCAAACACCGCTGGGATACCGTCTTTCCAGCCAAAATGACCGTCAATTACGGCACTACCGTTTTCTCCCGGACGCGGACCAAGATCGAACCATGCCGAGGTAGCAGGGCCTTTCGGCACGTCCATGGCTCCTTCTGGCGTAAGTCCTACGGAATCTATAGGGGCATCAACACCGATTCCGGGAATACGCAGGTATGCCGGCAGTCCCGGCTCGGAGGCGGCCGATGTATGATATACAGGAAAAAACACGAAAAATATCGAAAAAGACACCGCCGCTACAATAGAAATTATTTTTTTCATAGAAATCTGTCGCTATATATGACGAAGAAACTCGGGAAACATTACATACATACTATAAACTTGCATTCTTGTCCAGAATGTGTTATTTCCGTGGTTCCGTTTCCCCGACGGCCTCGTCCGCAGTGTCAGCGTCGGCATCGGCCTTGGTATGATGCACGCGACCGTCGAGGTGGTTGGGCGGAGCATAGAGCGTGTAGATTTTGAGGTCTTCGGTGCCGGTATTACGGAAGTTATGCTTAGTCCCGGGAGTCACCACGACCACATCTCCGGGGCCAATTGGAAACTTCTTGTCGTCGAGAATGCCTTCACCCGTACCCGAAAGAAAAAATAGGGTTTGTTCGGTATATTTATGAATTTCCTCTCCGGCTTCCCCACCGGGAAGGATATCCATCACGACCAATTGGCTATTTTTGCCGGTAAATAAGACCCGCCGAAAATTTTTATTCCCTTCTGTATCTTTTACAATATTTGTGGAGTAACTCATAGTTGAATTAATTATTTTTGTCAATTATTTACTTATTTTTGATTAATTTCTGGAGGAAATCCTGTATTGGGAAGGCTGGGGGCGGACACAAGAACGGTGGCGAAAGCGTAGCCTACGGCATCGAAGCCGTCTGCTGAACCGCGGGCGGTTGCGATATTTCTGGTCGAAACCCGAACATTTGTCTCACAGGTATATGTCCACGTCTCGCCGGAATCAAGTAAACCGTTACCGTTGGTATCGCCGGTTGGTCCGGAAACCGGAGCGCATTTGTTATCAGTAACCGTTACGCCGCTCAAAGGAACCGTACCCGGATTCGTTACGGTATACGTATACGTGACATCACCACCCCCATAAGGGAATGGGGTCAATCGGCTCGGCACTTTTACGATATCAATGAGTGGAGGGGTCACCGGCGCTCCAACAACAACGGTGGCGACAACGGCGGCGATGGCGGCTTGTTGATACTGATTACTACTGTAGCCTGTTGCTACTGCTGTATTGGTAGTCGTGGTCGAGAGTGTCGTGGTACAGCTATATTTCCATGTCTCACTTGGATCAAGCTTGCCATTGTTGTTGGTATCGCCGGAAATCAACGTGACCGGACTGCACTTGTCATCAGTGACTGTAACATTATTCAGCGTCTGCAATCTTCCGACATTCCAAACCGTATAATTGTACGTAACCGAACCGGGTCCGCCGGGCAGGGTAAGCGGTGTAGGGACTTTGAGTATTCCAATGAGAGGCGTGATGGAACCACCTTCATTACTGCTTCCACCGCCGCTTGCGGAAGAGTTCGATGTCGATGATGGTGTCGGTGTCGACGGCAATACGGGTATCGGAATATCCGTATTGACAATGGTACAAATTTTATTGTCACCCGATGCAAGTGGTATATTACCGCTCGAGTCGCAGTCTCCGGTGAAACTTTCAGTGTAGGAGGAACTCGCGTCTTCACTGACGACGTATGTGCCGGGAGAAAGCGAATAGAGGGTCCCGGGAGTCGAAGTCCCGTTAGCGGGGCTTCCGACAACTTCACTGCCTAAGAGCTTCACATGCAAGAGAAAGTTGGAAGCGACAGCCGCACCACTGATACCGTTTACCACAAGCTTGATGACATGCAGGGTCGCGGGCGCAGGCGTGACGGGAGCCGTACAGGATCCGGGTGCAGTGATAGTATCCGTATCGGTCGTGACCGTTCCACCGTATGCCAAAGCTCTTCCCGTCCATGTCGCCGCATTGCCAACGGTAATGCCCGAATCATCAATATCGGTTCCGGCAAATATAGAGTTGGCACCAAGAGTGGTAGCAGTCGGAGTCCAAAATACGTTACATGCCGATGCTCCTCCAGCGAGTGTTACTATCGAATTGGCCACGGTAGTAAGCGCGCCGGTTATCCTGAAAAGATATATGCCATTGTTGGTAAGGGTAATGCCCTTCGTTCCTATGGAAGCGGCACCGGTAACGCAATAGACGCCCGGTGTAAGTGGCTGGGGCAAAAGGCTCAAATCGGTCGCTGAACCGAAGTTAAAATCACAACTTTCGGCATTTAAAATACCCAAAGCACTGGCTTCATCCGTACCTGCCTGGGTATAGGCTCCGTCGGCCATATGAGTCGTACCATTTATCGTAGGCACTACCGACGGTCCGGTTGTATATCCAGCGTCTCCGTTAATCGTCGTCGCGGCAATATTGGTGTAGGTGTTAGAAAGAATGGCAAACGTAGTGTCCGATGAAAGATTGGCGGTGAAAGCCGCGGCAAGTTGCGATTGGGCTGTAGGAGCAATACGCGCCAAACCTCTGGGTCGACGGACCACAAGAGCAATGACGAGTCCCAGTGCAAGTAAGCAACAAATGAGTAATACTACCGACGAGACCTTAGTGGATGTCTTCATATGTTATTTTTTAATTTATAAAAAATTTCGAGAGAATTAATTAAAGTCAGCGATTTTGTTGATAATAATAAACGGCAGAACAAAAGGGGC
>CAZQKU010000087.1:0-3549 GCA_964593965.1 uncultured Candidatus Saccharibacteria bacterium
CGTCGATTGAAAGTCATCTATTCTCATTTAGAAAAAGTGCTCAAAATTGACATGTCCGAGGACCTTTAAAATTTGAGCCAACATTAATCAAATGTCATCTGAAATCAATTTTTTCTAAAAATTTCATTTCCAATTTAATCTTTCTTTATCAGGATTTTATCGCAAATGTGTATAGTGTAGCGATGGAAAATTTAGAAATAGAAAATGTGCCATCAATTTTGCCGCCCGGCATCCGCCTGCTTCTGCCAACCGATCCCGACTTCCCTTACCTGCTCACCCAGCTCGCTGGCATTTTACCGCCTCATGAAATGCCGAAGCGGCTTTTCGTCGAGGGCACTTTGCCACCATGCGACCGCGCGGCTGTAGCACGTGACGACCGCCGCACCGAAATGAAATACCTCTGCGTCGTCGGCGCCCGTCGGCACAGCTCGTACGGTCGCGAGGTATGCGAGCGGCTCATCGCGGGGCTGGCCAGCTACAATATATGTATCGTGTCGGGGCTGGCGCTCGGCATTGACAGCATCGCTCATGAAGCGGCGCTCGATGCAGGTCTGCCAACCATCGCTTTCCCCGGCTCTGGCCTTTCTCGAGACGTCATTTATCCGCCGAGAAGTCAGCGGCTGGCACGGCGGATAGTCGAGGCGGGCACGGGTAGTGACGCCAACAGTAAGGATGCCGCCGGCAAAGACGCCACGTCAAGCCACTTCGGCGCCCTCGTCTCCGAATTCGATATGGATTTCCACGCCACCGACTGGAGCTTTCCTCAGCGCAACCGCCTGATGGCCGGCATTTCCCATGCGACGCTCGTCATCGAGGCCAAGATGAAATCCGGCACCCTTATCACGGCGCGGCTGGCCGGCGATTACAATCGCGAGGTTTTTGCCGTGCCCGGCCCCATTTTTTCATCGCTTTCCGACGGGCCGAATTGGCTTATCCACACCAATCGAGCCGCCATCGTCCGGTCAAGCGAAGATATTTTGATAAAGCTTGGATTGAAAGAAGAAAAGGAGCTAGATAAAAACGGAAATGAAATAAACGGACATCGAATGGGTGATGAGAATAATGACGAAAATGAGGGAAAAAATGCCAACAGACAAAAAGAAAATAGCAACATCGCGTGCACCGATGAAGAACAGAAAATCCTCGACATCCTCAATGAGCCGATGGAAAAAGACCGGCTGATTCGCGAAATCGCCGCCACTCTCGGCAAAAGCGTGTCTGAGATAAATGCTACATTATCTATGATGGAGATTTCGGGGATGATTGTTGAGGAAGGCGGGATGGTGCGGGAGGGTTGACTTTCTTATTTATCATGATATATTTCAATTAGTCCTTTGTAAAGAACAAATAACCGAAAGTGAATAAAGATGAATATTGAATTACATGGTTTTTTACCTGATAATCTCGAGGAAATTGTCGAAGAAGCACTCACACCACCGACAGACAAAACTAATTTCGATTTTGAAAATGAATTAAGAGAAGCACTCAAATGGAAATCCGAATTGAAGAATTGAACTCTTTGAACATCACACTCTCGCGATATTGTCCGGGAGTTTTTATTTTAAAGAAATTATGAAAAAATTACCTAGAAATCGGCGACAAAAATTTGCATATCATTTGCTCTTCGTGTAATACTTAGCTGAACAGAATAAAAATTATGAAACTCCTCATCGTCGAGTCGCCGGCAAAAGCCAAAACGATTTCCAAATATTTGGATGGCAAATATCGCGTGGTCGCTTCGATCGGGCACATCCGCGATTTGCCGAAAAGCAATAAGAAAGCGATTGACATCGCCGGCGGTTTCGTGCCGCATTATGAGATCAGTCCCGGCAAAGAAAAAGTGGTGGCCGAAATCCGCGCTCTTGCCGCCAAAGCCGATGAGATCGTGCTCGCCACCGACCCCGACCGCGAAGGCGAGGCTATTGCCTGGCATATTGCCGAAGCGACGGGACTTGACGATCCGGCAAATGGCTTGCCGGTGCCGAAGCGTGTCGTCTTTCACGAGATTACCAAAGACGCCGTGCAGGAAGCCATCGAGCACCCGCGCGAGATTGATCAGAACTTGCGCCGCGCCCAGGAGGCGCGGCGCGTCCTCGACCGGCTCGTCGGCTATGATTTGTCTGGCTTGATTTGGAAAAAGGTGCGTTACGGTCTATCGGCCGGCCGCGTCCAGTCGCCTGCCCTACGTATCGTCATGGAGCGCGAACGGGAAATCAGGGCTTTCAAGTCGCATAAGTTTTGGGTCATTGAGGCAGATGTGGAAGCGGCGAAAGCGGAAAATGGCGAGTCGGCAGAAAAAAATAAAAATAATGATGGAAAATTCACCGTGACCTGCACCGAAGAGCCGACTGATTTTAAAGAAGTAGAAAAAATTATCGACATTGCCCGCGGCACGCACAGCAAAGCAAATGGCGGAAAATGGCATGTCGTCTCTGTTGAGGAAACTGAAGTCGGCCGTTCACCTCGGGCGCCGTTCATTACTTCTACCCTTCAACAGACGGCTTCATCGCGGCTCGGCTTCGCCCCATCACGCACCATGTCCATCGCCCAGCGACTCTATGAAGCCGGTCTCATCACCTATATGAGAACCGACAGTACGAATCTGAGCAAAGTCGCTCTCGCCCAAGCCACCACTATCATCGAAAAAAATTACGGTAAAAATTATCATCAATTCCGCACCTACGCTTCGAAAAGTAAAAATGCTCAAGAAGCCCACGAAGCCATTCGTCCGACAAATCTTTCGACCCAGAACGCCGGACATAATGATGAGCAGAAAAAGCTGTACCGTTTGATATGGCAGAGAACGATTGCCTGTCAGATGGCAGAAGCGCGAATGTTGAGGACGAGAATTTTGGCGAATGTTATTTCAAAAAATGTCACAAGTAATCCAGCTGAAACTATTCCTGATTTTGTGGCGAACGGCTCCCGCACTATTTTTGATGGTTGGCTTGCTGCCGATACGGAAGCCAAGGGCGATGATGTTGAACTGCCGAAAGTAGCAGCACATGATCCGCTCGCCCTTGTTTCAACTACGGCTAATGGCGCACCTGCCAATCCCGCCGACGCTGTACGATCTATCGAAAAAGAAACTCAGCCACCTCCCCGATACACCGAAGCCGGCCTCGTTAAAGAGCTTGAGAAACGCGGCATCGGCCGGCCTTCAACGTATGCGTCTATTATTCGCACCATCGAGGATCGTGGTTATGTTGAAAAGGAGAACAAAGCTTTGAAGCCGACCGACACCGGTGACGTCGTCTCATCTTTTCTTGAGGAAAATTTCATGAAATACATCAACGATTCCTTCACCGCCGAGATGGAGGATTCACTCGATGATATCGCCCTCGGCAAACGCGATTATGTCAAAACCCTTAAAGATTTCTATACACCCTTCGCCCGCGAAGTCAAGGAAAAAGAAAAAACCGCTAAGCTCACCACCCTTGGCGACGCTGATGCAAAATATATTTGTCCGAAATGCGGCTCGCCGATGATCATCAAGCTCGGCCGCGGCGGCAAATTCCTCTCCTGCTCGCGCTATCCCGATTGCGACGG
>CAZQKU010000088.1:0-3508 GCA_964593965.1 uncultured Candidatus Saccharibacteria bacterium
GCCGAAGCCCGTCTCGAAAAAGCCGGTATCATTTGCAACAAGAACACCATTCCCGGCGAGACGCGTTCACCTTTCGATCCATCGGGTATCCGTATGGGCACGCCTGCGGAGACGACGCGCGGCAAGAAGGAGAAGGATTTTGTAGCTATTGCGCGGAAGATTGATAGGATTTTACGAGCATAATTTTATTACAATGCAATCAACTAAACTTTCAAACGTGAGTCTTGTCATTACCGGCGGCGCGAAAGGTCTCGGTAAGGCAATGGTGAAGACTTTTATGGAAAAAGGTGTCACGAAGATAGCTATGTGTGATAAAAATAAAGATGAGTTAGAACAAACCCTGCAGGAACTCGGCACAAATGTCATCGGCTTTACTGCCGATACTACGAACGAATCAGATGTATCTGATTTTGCCCAAAAAGTCGTGGCGAAATTTGGTCGCATAGATATCTGGATAAATAATGCCGGCATCTGGATGCCGCCGCAGGCGCTTGAAGATATTGATGTAGAGAAAGCAAAAAATCTTTTTCAAGTCAATGTTTTCGGTACGATTAACGGCATGCGGGTGGCTATCAGGGTTATGAAATCACAACAAAAGCAGAGCGACGGCATAGAGAACAAAAGTGCCGGCGGACGTGCGACCTGCGGCACCATTGTTAACATCATTTCTACCACCGCTTTTGACGGCATGACCGGATCGAGCGGCTCGATGTACGTTGCCAGCAAATACGCTCTGCGTGGTCTGACCAATATGGTGCGGGAAGAATTGAAAAAAGATACCGTGCACAGCGGGCAATATATTGAAGTCATCGGCGTTTATCCCGGTGGTATGAAAACCGATATTTTCAATTCAGTCATTCCTGAAAACTTTGACCAATTCATGTCAGCCGAAGAAATCGCTCACAAAATCGTCGAAAATCTGGAAAAGCCGGAGCCGGAAAGTCAATTGGTGCTTGCGCGGCCGGGTCAGAAATTAAGTTGGGAGATTAAGATACATTAAGCAATGAAATTAAGCGGTCAGTTTTTCCAAAAATTGGAAGACTTTTTCATTTGTCAGCACTCCGGCGGCGTAGGCATGAGCGCGTGCGCGGTCGGCGTCCTTGTAATGCTCGAGAATATGGGTAACTTCGGCTTCAATTTCCTTTTCTTCGGCACGGATTTTCTCAAGCTCGGCGATTTTGTTCAAGGCCAGCTGAAGCTTGGCTTTCTTCTCGCCATGAGGTGCCCATTCCGTGCGTAGGTCGTCTAAAGTTTTCTTTGCACTTTTCAAATAATCGTCAAGATTGACACCCATGCGGGAAATATCTTCCTTAAATTGGGCTTCAATGCGGTTCGTTTCGCTTTCGACGAGAACGCGTGGCAGGTCTATGATCGCCGTCTCGACGATTTTGTCAGCCATAGCAATGCGCCGCTTTTCTATAGCGTCCATACGCTTGTTTTCGACGAGAGCTTCTTTTATTTTTTGACGAAATTCAGGAGTGTCGAAGCTTGCATGATCGTGACCGGCATGGTCATGTCCGTCACCTTCATGTGATTTCTTGAAATTTGCCAAAGCTTCATCAATTTCTTTTTCACTTACGGAAGCTGTTTCTTTTTGTTTTGGCGTTTCCTTGGCGATTTTCTTATAATCCCCGAGCGTTACCTCCGGCATGATTGCCGTGCGTATTTTAAATTCGAGCGGATTACCCGTGGCCATTTTTGTAATGCTGATTTCCGGCCGGCTGACAGGGTCGAGAGCGTGGTCAATGACGATAGCGGGGTAGGCGTCGGACAAAGCCAATTCGGTCATCTCTTCGAGGATGGTTTTCTCGCCGACTTTGGCGATAAGAACTTTCTCTGGAATGTTGCCTTTGCGGAAGCCGTCTATGGTGATGGAATTATTGATATTTTTGAGAGCTACTGTCCGGTAGCTGTCAAAAACTGCCGCCGGCATATCAGCAGTTATTTCAATTTCCGATTTCGGCAGTTTTTTGATCGCGACATTGCTGTAGATTTTTTCTTTTGTTTCTTTCATTTTTTTGTATTTTTTGTGTTCGTTGTGCTTGTGGCTGTTTTCGAGCTTGTTGAACCAAACGAATTGACGGCGTTGAGATCTTTCTCAATGTCGGAAATGTTCGTACTGGTACTTATAATGACGGCTCCTTCGCTCGCGGCTTCTTGTTGCAGTTCCAGCGCTGATTTTTGTGCCGCTGTATTTTGTTCTTGGATAGTATTGAGATGTTGTCCCCAATAATAGACGGCAGCAATGATGAGAATGACCACAATAATAAGCGAACCGACGATCGGTCCTACTTCCGATTTGTTACCCGATTGTACATCTTTTTCCGTGTCCATTAGGCTAATTATTGACGATTGTCTTCAATAATTCAAGTGCCTGCTGGAGATCTGTCTTGGCAATATCAAGTGATGAAGTGGCTGTACCCATAACTACATTTGTCTCTTCCACCGTCGTAGACGATGATGTAAGGATGTTTATGCTAGAACTTGCCTGGTCGAGCTCGTTTTGAGCGGAGTTGAGCAGGGGCTGTATTTCCGAAACGTCAGCGCTGTTAGCTTGCGCCGCCGTGGTGGTAGCCGCCATCCATGATTCTATGTTTTTCAGACTTGTCCAAGAAACAGTCAAGAGGCGAATGGGATCAGTACTGCTTACTGTTCCGTTTATTACGCCGTTTGTTGTACTGCTCGCCGTAGTATTTGTTTGCGCCGCAAGCATGGCATTGCGCTCATCACGATTTTTTGCGGCATTTTCTTTGCCAGCTTGAATTTCTTTTTTACCGGCCTGGATTTTTTCCTGGAAGAGCGAACGAATGGAGGAAAAATGGAAGCCGCCAAATGTACTGATCAAAGTATTACCCAAAGTGCTTGCATGAGCTACGGGTGCGCTGTATCCGAAAGTAGCTGTCGCGATGAGGATACTGACAATAATGGTAGTGAGCGAATTTTTTGACATATGAACTTTTTAGAGCTTAAAAGAGTCTTTTATTTCAAGGCTCTATTTTACCAAGAAAGCAACGATGAGCAAAGCTACGATGTTGAGGATTTTGATCATCGGATTGATGGCTGGCCCTGCTGTGTCCTTGTACGGATCGCCGACGGTGTCGCCGGTAACGGCCGCTTTGTGGGCATCGCTTCCTTTGCCGCCGTGATTACCTTGTTCAATATGCTTCTTGGCATTATCCCAAGCGCCGCCGCCGGAGGTCATAGAGATGGCGACGAAAAGGCCGGTGACGATGGAGCCGACGAGGAGGCCGCCGAGAGCAACAGGGCCGAGGATGAAGCCGACGAGGATAGGAGCGAGAACAGGAATGAGAGCAGGGAAGATCATTTTTTTGATAGCCGCGCTGGTGACAATGTCCACGCAACGTGCATAATCGGGTTTGGCTGTGCCAGTCATGATGCCTTTGATCTCACGGAACTGGCGACGGACTTCCTCGACGACTTTGCCTGCGGCTTTACCGACAGCTTCCATGCAGAGAGCGGCGAAGTAATACGGCAGGAGACCGCCGAT
>CAZQKU010000089.1:0-3410 GCA_964593965.1 uncultured Candidatus Saccharibacteria bacterium
CTCCTCAATCGGGTATTTTTGAATTACGAACGAATAATAAAGATATTGGTGAAACCATATATAAGCTTGCAGGTGCTTTAACTGGCGAAGATATAGAGATAAACTTTAACTATCGCTATATTGCTGATTGTTTCCAGTCTATAGAGGCCGACAGCATTAGTTTGAGCTTATGTGGTCTCAATCGGCCAATGGTTATGCATCCCGTCGGTGATACGAGCTTTACTTACCTTGTCATGCCGATGAATCGTTGATGGATTCGAAGTTGATCATATAGTTTTTTATTTTTTTTACCATGCTCAGTATCAGCACTTTTTTTGATAAATTTAAAGATATCGCAGGAAAAGAAATAGCTTTGCGACAAAGTGTTATTGACGCTATTAAGAAGCACGTCATTATTACCGGGAATACTTCTGTTGATAGTGGATTGAACTTGAAAGATATTGATATACGAAATAAAATTATTCGCGTCAACCACATAAATCCAGCTCTGAAAAATCAAATTTTTATAAAGAAAGAATCAATTTTAAAAAGCATACGAGAGACTAATCCGCAAGCTATCATCTCGGATATCCAGTAAATAGATCGTGGTAGAGTGTAGCGATATATTATTGCACTACAAATTCTGCTTCAGCGGTACCTTCGTTGAGTACATTGTCATATACCGACACAGTTATGGTATTTGTGGCATCCATATTTATACCCTGAACATCACTAGGGACGAATGTAAATTGGGTTAAATTGCTATCGTTTTCGCTCATATATTGGCCATTGATGTACAAATCTGATTTTTCAATAGGAAATTTTCCTGTTTCGGTAAAGTTGACGACGACTTTCTGATCGGCTGATACTGCTGTATCCGACGCTGGGTAAGTGATCGTCACTTGAGGGAAATTGGCCGGAACATGCACATCATCGTATTGCGTCGGCATGTCGGGCAATAAGGGCGTTCCAGAAGCCAAGCCGGAAGTAATGAGTGGTCCATTGAGGGCATTGAGGATAGTGGACGTACCAAATTCTTTGAAATCAGGGTGAGCTGGTAGATAGACATTCTCGAACCACTGTCGCACGCCGTATTCCCAGTATGGATATTGCGGATCATTTGCGGGGTTTGTCGGTATTGGCCCGAGAGGATTATTTTTATCCACCCACTGTAGAATACTGTCAACATTATCCTGAACCACTTCTTTAACCATGGATGGTGGAGTATATTGGGTTGCCAGCTTACCGGAAATACTATCTATCATATATGATGTGCCACCTTGCCAAATACCTCTCATGACAGGCTTAAGATTTGTCGGACTTGGATCCGGTGCTTTGAAATTCTCTACAGGGAATGATGGTAAAGCCTCGGTCATAAATGCTCCCCAGACCGGCGTAATAACGAGACTGGCAATGTTTTGATCCATTGGCGTATCATCATTGTTACCGGCCCATGCACCGACGACAAGATTCGGGGTATAGCCGATAGCCCAGACATCTTTGTAGTTATTGGTAGTACCGGTCTTGATGGCTACAGGACGTCCCATGGGGTCGGTGATAGCGCTGATGCTCGACATGCGGATGCCATGACTTGGATCGGAAAGAATACTGTTTATTTCACGGACAGGCTGAATAGGCATGACTTGGATCGGCGAGGTGGTAGTTTGTTCGAGGATATTACCATTACTATCGTCTACTTCGAGTACAGCACGATATGGATTTCGTATACCATCGTTAGCAAAGACACCGTAGGCGCTTGTCATTTGCAGAAGTGAGACTTCACCACCACCGAGAACGAGCGATAATCCATAATTTTGTGGATTTGTCAGGCTGGTGATACCCATATTTTGTGCTGTTTGGATGGAATCAGGAATACCAGCGAGATACAGAGCTTTGACTGCTGGAATATTTCTCGATTGGGCTAGAGCATAACGAATAGTGACTGGCCCGTCGTAGATTTTGTCATATTCGTCAGGTTCATAGCAGACGCTTGAAGATGCCGTCGGATCTTTCGGTTTGCCGTCAACGGTGCATTGAGTTGAGAATTGGGTTTTAACATCAAAAAGAATAGTCTCTGGTGTGTAGCCTTTTTCAAAAAGGGTGGAGTAGACGAAAGGTTTGAAAGTAGATCCAGGCTGACGGTATGTTGTAGCGGCATTGAAGTTGCCGTCGTTAGCCGTATCATAATAATTTTCCGAACCGACCATAGCCAAGATATCTCCCGTCGTCGGATCTATAGCCACCATAGCCATATTTGTGGCGTCGAATTGCTTTTTTATCTGTGGTGCAAAATTAGCCACGATCTGCTCCATCTTTTGTTGGAGATTATAATCGAGAGTGGTAGTCACTTTGAGGCCGCCGTTATCAACTGCAGTATCGCCATATTTCTGCTCGAGATAATTACGCACATACATGGAGAAATGCGGCGCGAGTAAAGTACCGGTATTTTGTGGCAGGAATTGAACATTTTCCGCTATTGCCTGAGTGTATTGATCCTGTGTTATAAATTTATTATCGAGCATCCTTTGAAGGACGAGCTTTTGGCGGGCTGTGAGAGCGGCTTTGTTCTGTCCATACGGTGAATAATAGCTTGGCGCCTGTGGCAGGGCGGCGAGATATGCCGCTTGAGCAAGGTCAACAGCACTGGCATCCGTACCGAAATAGGCCTTGCTTGCTTCTTCCACACCATACATATTGCCACCATAGCCCGTTTCGTTGAGATAGGTAGCCAAAATTTCAGCTTTTGGCATTGCCCGTGTTAGTTTGATAGCCAAAACCCATTCTTCTATCTTGCGGCTGATAGTTTTGCTTTGAGTCAGAAGAGAATTTTTGATGACCTGTTGAGTGATGGTTGAGCCACCCTGATCATAACTGCCGGTGAACAAGTCTACGAGAGCCGATCGAATGATAGATGCCGCCTGAATACCGATATTGGTGTAAAAATCGCTGTCTTCGATAGCCACGCTGGCATTTTGGATGTAGGGAGAAATGTTCGACAGAGGGACAACTGTCCTTTGTACATTCTCATGGATATTATAGAGCAGGATTTTGCCGGTTCGATCGTAGATTTTGGTTGATTGAGGTACTTGAATGGCGTTGAAGGCACTTAAATCAGGCAAAGGCAGGCGCGAAATCCATACAGCGACGATTCCACCGAGAATAAAAAGAATAGAAATAAGCGAGAAAATAATCGCCTTGAGATGTCGCCAATACCAGTGATGTTTCTTGGCATTTCGCCATTTACGACTGATGTGGTAGAGCATAGTGTCAATACGATTTCTGGTGCGATGATATGATCGGCGGATTTTTGAGAACATAGCCATAATGGCAAAATTGTACCACACATGATACATTATGGATATGTTATTGGAAGAAAAAATACATGAAATAGTGTCGCGTGGTGTAGAAGATGTTTTCATTCTTGAAGATTT
>CAZQKU010000090.1:0-3326 GCA_964593965.1 uncultured Candidatus Saccharibacteria bacterium
CATAGAGAACCCACCTAGAGCAAATCTAGGTTGTAATACTCGGATAACCTACAGGGGGAATCTGCGGCTGGTGCCACGCGATGACAAGGCGGCGCACGCAGGTTTTTTCTTTTTATTATTACCTTTTTATTACCGATTTTTTCTATTTTCTCCTTCTACCTTCTTATTCTTTTTCATCATCTTTATCTTTCATCTGTATGACTGGCATGTGCTTTTTGGTCACTTTTTCTAAATGAGAATAAGACCCGATCGATCCACGAAGATAAGCCATATTTTGAATGAATTTTTGTTTTCATTCTCATTTAGAAAAAGTGCTCGAAAATGAGGTTTGGCAGGTCAGGGAGATCAAGGCAATAATGAACAAAAGGCGCTAAAAATCAGTTAAAAATCAGTTAAAAATCTTTTAAAGAAAAAATAGAAAAATTGTTATTTACATTAAAGACAAGAGTGAATGTTGGGATTATAATCGGGCGTACTAACTAATTGAACATGACATGAAAAGTGATGACGAAAATAAAAAGGATACCATACGAAGAAAAAATAACCGCACAGACGATTGCTGGATTATTTTTAGAAGTCATCTACTAAAAATGACAGCGACAAGGGTCACAATTGTACATATTTTTCAAAAAGCAGAAGAACCTCTTTCAGCACAAGATGTTTTTGAAATCTCGAATCTATCTTTGGCCACCATTTATCGTACCATAAAAATCCTTCAAGAAATCCGTTTTCTTCGTCAATCTTATATTAAGGAAGACACCGTATATTATGAAATCTAAATAGTATGAAATCTAAAAATCTAAATGAGAATAGCCGACTTTTGACTGACGAAAGTTAGCCATATTTTTGATAAAAAATCATTTTCATTCTCATTTAGAAAAAGTGCTCGAAAAGCACACACCCTACCACAGGCCTTTGCAAGGTATTGCATGTTATACTACGCATATGAATAATCCCTTCCGCGTTACTTTTTTCTCCGGCATCGGCTCGGTCACCGGAGCCAATTTTCTTTTGGAAGCTGGCGGGGACACCGCTAGCACCAAGCCTCTGCGCATTCTCGTTGATTGCGGTCTTACCCAAGGCGAAAAAACCGCGGAAGACGTTAATAGGGAACCGTTTGGTTACGACGTCGCCAGTATTGATTATCTTTTTATCACTCACGCTCATCTCGATCATGTCGGCCGCATCCCCAAGCTTGTCAAAGAAGGTTTCAAAGGTATTATTTATTCCACGCCGGAGACGCGAGATTTGGCGCAACTTATTCTCGAAGATGCCGTCGGTATTCTTGACCACGAAGCTCGTCGTGAAAACCTGCCGCCGCTCTACAATCTCGAAGATGTTGGTCGGGTTTTTCCTTTATGGCAGACTATTCCATATCATCAGTCGAAAGAACTTGCGCCGGGGCTTTCGGTTTATCTTAAAGATGCCGGCCATATTCTCGGCTCTTCGATGTTTGAATTTTCCCGTACTGATGCGAAAGATGGCAGCGGTACCGGTGCGACCAAGAAAATCGTCTTCACCGGCGACCTCGGCAACTCCCCGACGCCGCTTCTGCGCGATACCGAGCCGGTCACCGGCGCCGATTACCTCGTCATGGAAAGCGTTTATGGCGACAGGAATCACGAACCGAAAGACCTCCGCCGCAGGAAGCTTCAGGACATCATCAACGACACCATCGACCGTCAGGGCACCGTGCTCATTCCCGCTTTTTCTCTCGAGCGGACGCAAGTCATCCTCTACGAGCTCAACCGCCTCGTCGAAAGCGGCGCCATCCCGTCCATTCCGGTTTTCGTGGATTCGCCGCTTGCCATCAAGGTGACCGATATTTATGAAAGGAGTACGGCCCTTTTCAACGACAAGACCCAAGCCGTCATTCGCGAGAGCGGCGACATTTTTCATTTTCCCAAGCTTGAGTTTACCCTGACCGCCGATGCTTCGCGCGACATTGACCATACCAAAGCGCCAAAAATCATCCTCGCCGGCTCCGGTATGTCCACCGGCGGCAGGATGCTTCATCATGAGACGGTCTATTTGTCCGATCCGAAGAACACCTTTATTCTCGTCGGTTATCAAGGTCTCGGCACCCTCGGCCGCACCATCGCCGACGGCGCCAAACATCTCACTATCGCCGGTCAGCCCGTCGAAGTGCGCGCCCGCATCGAGCAAATCATGGGCTATTCTTCGCACAAAGATTCCGACCATCTCGTCGAGTTCGTCGCCACCGCCCACGATACGCTCAAAAAAGTTTTTGTTGTCATGGGTGAACCGAAAGCGTCGCTTTTTTTGGCGCAGAGATTGCGGGATGAGCTGGGGGTCAATGCAATGTATCCGGAAAGGGGGAAGGGGTATGAATTGTAATCTACATTGCATATAATTCAGCTTTGGCTCGTACGTATGATCGATTTATCTATGTTTTGAGCCAGTATGGGTATATGACTTTTCAGTTCTGATCTGATAAAATATCAAGATGACTTTAAGTATGGTATTTGTAATTATATTAGCACTTGGTTTAATAGGAATCGCCGCTCCTTCTTACGGTACAATTTGGGCACCCTCTAGACCACGATTGGTATCAGGAAAAAAAGCGATATTATACTACGCGATTTGTTTAACACTTATTTTAATTGGTTTAATTGGTCTCAATATCACTGGTTTGTAATTTGATATTCTTCAAGTATGCAAAACTCAAAAAAGAATTTAATAATTCTGTGTGGTGTAGTCATTGTCATCGTTATTGGTTTAGCAATATTTGGTTATATTCAGTACGAAACACTGACTTTCATTAAGAGAATATAAATACTTATGCACACTTCAACCGATGATATCTGAGTTTGAGTGTGTTATTATTCTTGCATGAACACAGAACAACAAAATCAAAATACTGTTCCCGTATCATCTGTTGTAACACAGAATAATTTTAAGGTTTATACAAAAAATTCAATTCCAATAGGAGCATTGCTATTTGGTCCAGTTGCTGGTTGTTATATGTTGGCAAAAAATTTTGAGTTTTTTGGTGATAAACCAGCAGCTAAAAAGACATGGATAATATTGTTAGTTTCTATGGCAATTTATGGGATTTACCTATTAACACCCTTTACTACCCAATTCATTAACATCTTGCCAATTCTTTATACGGTTATTATTTATAGTTACACCGAAAAATTACAAGGAAAAATTCTTGATGAACATATTAAGTCTGGTGGTAAAAAATATTCAGGGTGGAAAGTTTTAGGGGTTGGTATTTTATCAATCTTAGTTACGTTGATTTATATTTTTGTTTTAGTGCTTTTCATCAAACCCTTGATATAGCGTATTAAAAAAATCAG
>CAZQKU010000091.1:0-3321 GCA_964593965.1 uncultured Candidatus Saccharibacteria bacterium
CTCTTGTGCCAAACGTCGGTTTCACTATCGTCGGCTCAAAGACCATCGGTCCCGGCGTGCCAAAATATACGGCCACAACGACGACCAGTGTCGGCGGCACGGACATTCTTAACAATATGGAATGGGATGCGTATACCTTCGGTCTCAACAGCTCGAGCTACGATCTGGAAGGCGTGAATATTTTGAATCCCGTAGAGCTCAATCCTGCCGGTTCGCAGAATATTCTTCTCACTGTCCTGCCGAAAACTCCTGATAGTTTGCAGGTCACCGTCAAAGATGGATCAACCGGTTTGCCGCTTTCCAATGCCTCAGTTACTTTGGCGCAGACGAGCCCATTCTACAGCAATTCGCTCACCACCGGTCAGGGATATTTCGCCCAGACGGATTGGTCGGGCGGGTCTGGTCAAAGCAATTATATCAATACTAATCAATTTTTCAGCAGTAATGGAAATATCAATATCAGTCCCAGCTCTCCAGCAACAGGTATTCTTTTGGCAAAAAATGGTGTCGGCGGCACATATGCGCCGAGTGGTCTCTTGCAATCATCTACATTCGATACGGGCACGTCGAGCAGTTTCATTAATTTGGTTTGGTTGCCCGGCAGTCAGCCGCTTGCCGTCGGGACGACCTCGGTCGAGCTCCAGCTGGCCACAAGCCCTTTCAACACTTCGACCACCACGTGGAATTTCCTCGGTCCTGACGGTACCGCCGGAACCTATTATACGAACGCCGACGCTTCCATCGGCAATATGCACAATGGTGATCGTTATCTTCGCTATCAAGTACTTTTGAATACTCCTTCTGCTACCAATACTCCCGATGTCTCGAGCGTAGCCTTTACCTATTCGACTGCCTGTACGCCGCCAGGACAGGTCCTTTTCCAAGGCCTTTCCGCCGGCACATATACATTGACTACCAGCGCGGTAGGCTATGTTACAAATGTCGCCAATGTTAGTATCGGCTCGTCATGGGTGAGCCGGACGGTGGTCTTGACTCCATAAATATATGAATTTTTCAAAAAATAAAAATAAAAATAGTAAAGGCTTTACTTTGGTCGAAATCCTCGTCGTCACTCTCATTTTCACCATTATTATTATTTGTATGACTGAATTCGAGCGGGACATTTTTTATTTGAACACGGTACAGAGCGGTTCACTTTCTTCGGCCACGGATGCTCAATCCATTCTCAATATCATGGTCAAAGAAATCCGGGCGGCCGGACAAGGAGCCGATGGTTCGTATCCGATCGTCACGGCTGGTACGACCACGTTCACATTTTTCAGCGACATTTATCAGAATGGAGTCAAGGAAAAAGTAACTTATTTTCTTTCAAGTACCACATTGGAAAAGGCAGTCTTTGTACCCACAGGTACGCCACGTGCATATCCGACGGCTACCACGACGACAGTAATTTTAGTTTCAAATGTGCGCAATGCTACCTCGACGAATATTTTTGATTATTTTGATTCGAACTATACCGGTACTTCATCACCTCTTGTTCAGCCGGTGACCATATCGGCTATCCGTCTCATCCGCATCACCCTTGTTCTCGATACCTATACCAATCGACCGCTTGCGCCGGTAACATATACTAGTCAGGTCAGTATCCGGAATCTAAAAAATAACTTGTGATAAAAAATACAATTATGAAAATAATATTCATGAGAGCCACGAAAACTAGAGACACTATTTCGAGGAGACTTGTGAGCCGAGCACCCTGTGTCGGTGCTCGGCGAGCACGAGGAAAATTTCAGCAGAAATTTATCCGTGCTCCTCGAAATAGTGTTTCTAGTTTTCGTGTTTCCCGTGGTTTAATTTTAGTAAACGTACTTGTCTTCTCAGTCATTGCTCTTATTGTAACGATGGCGTTGGTGAGCTGGGGGACGACTCTGTTGAAGAGCTCGGAGCAGGTCGCTTCGAGTCAGCAGGCGTTTGAGATAGCGGAGTCGGGTATTGATTATTATCGCTGGCATTTGGCCAATTTACCGACGGACTATTATGACGGCAATGCTTCGACGACATCGCCCGGGCCGTATGTCCACGCTTTCCAAGACAAGAACGGAACGACCATCGGCCAATTCTCTCTGACTATCACTCCACCGGCGACGGGCACGACCGTCGTCACGGTCAAATCGAAAGGCACCACCTTCGGCTCGAGCACTTTGTCGAATGTTTCCCGAAGTATTCAGGCCCAATTCGCCATTCCATCCTTCGCCCAATACGCCGTGGTAGCTGGTGCCGATATGTACTTCGGGCCGGGTACGGTCATATACGGGCCGGTCGTATCGAACTATGGTATCCACTTCGACGGCATTGCTCACAATATCGTCTCGAGCGCTTTGTCGGAATTCGTTGATCCGGATTTGTACGCAAAATACGGCCCGAATTACTATACTGAACAATATGGTGTCTATACCACTGGGGATGCATCGGGTAGTCCTCAAGGTGGCCCGCCACCACAGCCACCGTCAGCTGATTCAAATATTTTTCTCGCGGTCAGACAATTCCCGGTGCCGGTCATTGATTTCAACAACATTACTACGGATCTTTCTTCCCTCGAAGCATTAGCCCAAACAAGCGGCAGTAACTATTCTGCTTCAAATGCGCTCGGCTATTACATTCATCTTAATACCAATGATACGTATGACATATATATAGTAACGTCACTTCAACCATTACCCAGCTCATCCCCCAATTATTGTTCGAGTAATGCTACAGCTCAAAGTCAATCAGGATGGGGATTATGGAGTATTGCCAATGAGACGTTGCTTCATAGCGGTGTACCGTTTCCTTCAAGCGGTGTTATTTTTGTTCAGGATAATCTTTGGATTGATGGAAGTATTAATACTGCCCGTCTAACTATCGGTGTTGGTGTTTTTCCTCCTAGTACAAGCAAGAGTATTACCATCAACAACAATCTGACGTACACCAATTTCAACGGTAAGGATGTTATCGGCCTCGTTTCGCAAAATAATATTAATGTCGGTTTTACCAGTGCCGATACTCTAACTATTGATGCCGCACTTGTCGCTCAGAACGGTCGGGTCGGACGGTATTATTATGAATCTGATTGTGGTTCCGATTATAAACACACAACCCTCAATCTTCTCGGTATGATCGCAACCGCGCAACGCTACGGTTTTGCCTATACCGACGGTACCGGTTATACCAATCGCAATATCAGCTACGACAATAATCTTCTTTACGGTCCGCCGCCGTCATTTCCTCTAGCGACAAGTCAATATTCCACTATTTCGTGGAATGAGGTAGGGAATTGACAAATGTATGACTGTTGTTCTACAATATGAACAGAAATAGGAC
>CAZQKU010000092.1:0-3211 GCA_964593965.1 uncultured Candidatus Saccharibacteria bacterium
CCGTTGCACACTGCCCCGCGATTCTCGCGACCACCGCAAATAACGGGTCTTTCAGTTTATCCTTGGTAAGCGGCACCATCTCAGGCGCGTCTGCAAAGAAGGAATCGCCGTTGTCGTCAATAACCGCCCGCATCATGCTGTCCACCCAAGGAGCGTCCGCTGCCTGAAATAAAATCTGGACGATTCCGGTTTCATCTGATTTCAGATCGTCCATTACTCCGAAGACACTGGTCAGGGGATCAGGGTCGAAGGATTTATAGCTACGGAGAGGGCGCATGAATTCTTCCGAAAGACCGAAATCAACAACGAAAGTTTTTTTATTCGTGTTGCTCAGGAAGTGTAAAGAACTGTCACTCTCATTTATCAGGCTTTCAGGAAAATACGCCTGTATTTGAGATTTTACACGGGACACGTCCGATGCACGGCAGGCAAATTGAACCGTGATCGTATCTTTGGAGCCTACGATTTCAAAACTAACCGGCAAGTTACCGAAGGTTATGTTCAGGAGACACTGCCACATATAGTCCGAACTTATTTTGTAATCCTGAGGCAGTGAAACTTTTATTTCAATGATTTTTTCAGTATTCTCGAATTGATTAGGTGGCTTAGGCTTGTATGAATCAGGTGAGGAAACAGATTGGACGACTTCTTGAGAAGACGAACCTGTTATCATATCGGCAATTTTACTGAGAAACGTCGGCTTGCGTCCGTCATCAACTGGAGCAGCGTGTTGAACGTAATGATAATAAAAGGGCACAAACGGCGGCTCAAGCTTTACTGAAAATGGCCAGACATCCCAACCTCTACCTCTTCGCTCCCACTCGTAAAAGTCTGCCGTAAGCTTTTCTATCTGATCTAAATTCATCAATCCACGCTTCCTACCGTTTGAATAGATTGGTTAGAATGGGTTTCCTCTCATCTTCTGTCAATGCCTTCAATCCTTTCGCTGTGGTGATACCATCCAGAACCTCATTAACAGCTTTACGTACAGACTCCTGAAACATCAGGGCAGTATCTGTTTTGTAATAGGTTACGGGATGGAAGAGGCGGTCATAGATCGCACCTATCACGGGAACTTCCAAAAGAGTATCCTCGATTTTAATAGTACCTTTTCGGACGTTCCAGCTTACAATAAAAAAGAGGACACATAAAACAAGTGATTCCAAAAACAGTCCGGCGAAGAATCCGAATTGATTAATAAATATGCTTAATAAAACAAGTGCTATAAACAAAATCAATATCAGTATCCCGATACCTTTTGTTGACCGGTCTTCGCTCAGCCACCACGAAACGAACATCCCTTTTCCAAAATGCGCGGCGCAAATATCAAAAACGAGATCTCGGCGGGACACCCGGAGATATTCTCTTTGAGCTGATAGCGGCCCTCCTTCATAATAATTCACACTCGATGTAGATGTTTCGGGCAGTTCGCGTTTTGCGACAGCCGCTTCAATCGATTTGTATATTTCTTTCGGTGATTCCTGCAGACCCTCGAACGATTGATGCCAATGAGAAATGATGAAATTTTCATTCTTTGACATGACACGCCTCCCAAAATATGTTTTGAATGTACACTAAACCTTTTAGGCACAAAAATATATCGATTATGTATTGAGAAATTAGCAGAGAAGGGTCACTCGTCGTCTTATAATACAGAATTTATGAGGAACAACTATAGACGATATGGTAACTTATATTATTTTTTTATTTGTCGCAATAACAGAGTGAATATTTTTTGATTATGTCCGAACGAATTATCATATTTCACTATCATATATAATGTTTTTCCCCATCATTATATGGTATCGCCCAAGATATAAAATCCCGCTTCACCCTGCCCGAAGCGGGATTTTTTCCAATCTCCGAAATTATAATGAATGTGTCGCTACTAACGATCCCAAAGCAACCGCATCAAACATATTCCGGTGGAACTTCTCCTTCCATCGCCGATTTGACGTGAGATACGGTTTCA
The DNA here is from genome assembly GCA_964593965.1 of uncultured Candidatus Saccharibacteria bacterium. Taxonomy (GTDB): domain Bacteria; phylum Patescibacteriota; class Minisyncoccia; order Phycocordibacterales; family PALSA-1337; genus PALSA-1337. Next base: position 1,973 of record CAZQKU010000092.1, read on the forward strand.
ATTCAGGGTATTTCGTTACAAGTACTTTGGCCGTTTCTTCTTTGCTTGCAAAACCGTTTCCGCAGATATGTTTTCGCACGGTGTTAGCCGCGTAAGTTGAAACCTGCAATCCTTGTTTTTTCCCGATGTTTTGAATTTCCTTTGTGAAAACATTGAGTAAAGTTGAGTTCTTATTATTCGGAAAGAATGTCTTCTCGACAACCAATATTTCCGGCTTGAAATCGTGAATAAGCCTCACGATAACACGTCGCCCTTCTTGGAGCTTATCCCTCGGTGATTTCAAATTGGGTATCGTGATTACGCCGTGGTAAATCAATTTTTTACCCTCGAAAAACGCCGCGCCCATATATTTCGTGCCCGGATCAATCGCGAGTATTTTTTGCCCTTTCTTTGTTGCCATAGATAAAATATATTTATTTCTTTTACGACCTTTTATGGTTGCTTTCAAGGTGATCGAGAGAGGCGACACCCAACGCGATCGCTTCAAAGGCACGCATTAAGTATTTGCTCTTATGCTCCTTTGCACGTTTCATCACGTAAAAGAGGGCCGGATAATTCGCGGTCAATTCTTCCATGAGTAACGTTTTATTTCCTTTCTTAGTAAGAACAATCTGTTTTATCTTCTCGATGGTAAATTCCAAAGTGGTGAGTTTCAGACTCTTTCCGAATTTCTTTATTTCCGCATGAAGATCGGACAAAGTCTTTGAACATCTTGAAGGATGCATTTGCTTTATGGCCAGCACGGTAATATCGTGCCGGTCGATGTAATCGGAAAGAAGTGCTTTCACCTGTACCATTTTTTCCTTCACGGATGCGCCGGGCATATATTTAATGCGCCAATCCATCAAATCGGTATCGTGAAATATCGCAATGCCCAAATACCACGTACCAGGTACAACGGATAATATTTTATAAGTGTTTGTTAGCATGGAGATGAACGAGATACATGAAGAGCGCACCACGACTTTTTTTGATTTTGTGCACCGGGGTTTGCTTTACTTCCGAAAGTATTTGACGGAGGTAGGATTCCGGGTATTTGTGAGCATAGGAAAGATACAGTGTCATATTCCCTGGATCATTCAATGCTTTGGTTATATCGGAGGCGAGCAATTCCTCTCTGGTACTGGGAAATGAATCCTTTTCGCTTAATTTTTTTATCTCAACAACGTTATCGTTATTAAATTTAGTTATATAATTCTTGTTAGTGTCTCCCTGTTTGACATCTGAGTTTCTTCCATG
>CAZQKU010000093.1:0-3176 GCA_964593965.1 uncultured Candidatus Saccharibacteria bacterium
ATTGTTATTTTATATGAAAATGAGGGAAAAAGGGAGTTTCGTAATTCAAAGTGTTGTAATCTAATGGCGTTTCAAATTTCATAACCTTATACAGGTTCTCCTTTTTCGTCACTTTTTCTAAATGAGAATAAGCGGCTTATCATCGACGAAAGTAAGCCATATTTTTGATAAAAAAATGCTTTTATTCTCATTTAGAAAAAGTACTCATTTTAGGATAGATGGGTGATACATACTAGAGATTAGTGTGCTTTTAATCAGTATTGTATGATACAATCTCTCCGTAATCTCTCCATAAAACTTCAATATACATATATATATCTATATATCCATGATTACCACACAAGATATAGAAAACCTGGCGAAACTGGCGCGGATAAAGATAGATGAGGATGAAAAGTCCCAGCTTGTCAAGGAAATTGACTCAATTCTGACGTATATTGATCAGATAAAGCAGGCTACTATTGCGGCCGATGGATCAGGTAATGGCGCAGTACGGAATATCATGCGATCGGATACAGGTCGAGTCATTTCCTCCGAAGATCGGGAACGTATCCTCGTCGAAATTCCCGACAGGGAAAGGGACTTTGTCGCGGTTAAGAAAATCCTTTAAATTTACATTTACATTGACTATGCCAAAAATCGATCTAAACAATATGACTATAGGAAAAGCCCATTCAGCGATGAAGAGTGGTGATTTTTCCGCGGTTGATTTGGCTCAAGCATATCTTGACGTCATTGCCGAGAAGAATAAAAATCTCAACGCATATTTGGAAGTATTTACTGATGTTATTGAACAAGCAAAGTCGGCAGATGCCATTTTTGCTTCGGCTCGGGCATCAATTAGCTCGTCGAAACTGACCGCCCTTACCGGTATTCCTTTGGCCATAAAAGACAATATTTTGATCAAAGGCCGTACGGTGAGCTCCGCCTCAAAGATGCTTGAGAAGTATCGCGCGACGTATGACGCGACCGCCATTGAAAGACTAAAGAAAGCCGGAGCAGTCTTTCTTGGCCGGACGAATATGGACGAGTTTGCTCTCGGCGGTTCGACGGAAAAATCGGCTTTTGGCGTCACCAAAAATCCGCATGATCCAAGCCGTGTACCTGGAGGAACGTCGGGGGGTTCAGCCGCGGCCGTGGCTTCTCTCATGGCTTTGGCCGCTCTCGGATCGGACACTGGTGGCTCTATTCGTCAACCATCTGCGTTCTGCGGCGTCGTCGGTCTCAAGCCGACGTATGGGGCTGTTTCGCGCTCCGGACTCATGGCCGCTGTCTCATCCTTCGATCAGATTGGCCCTATTGCCAAAAATGTCAGCGATGCGGAAATCATCTTCGACATTATTCACGGCAAGGATCCCCTCGACGGTACCACCATAACGGCTGAAGGTACAGCCGAAGATACGTATCACCCGAAACGGCTCGGCTCTGCTTCCGGTACGAAAAAGCCCGTCATTGGCATTCCTCGGGAATTCTTGAAACAGGGCGGCATCCATAAGGATATCCTTGCAAGTGTCGCCTCTTCCATCGAGAAATATAAAAAGCTCGGTTATGAGGTCAAGGATATTGACCTGCCGAATGCCAAATATTGTCTGCCCGTCTACTATATTCTCAATTTCGCCGAAGTCTCTTCGAATCTTTCACGTTTCGATGGCGTTCGATACGGTCTACATACAGATGGTACCACCGGCATTGACGATTATTTTGAGACGCGTGCCACGGGCTTCGGCAGGGAAACGCGCCGCCGTATTCTTCTCGGTACGTATGTTCTCTCGTCGGGGTATTACGACGCGTACTACAATCGAGCCAATGCTCTCCGCCGTACTATCACCGCCGATTTCGACACAGCTTTTAAAAAAGTTGATATCATTATGACGCCGACAACGCCGACTCCCGCGTGGAAAATTGGAGAGAAGTCACATGATCCGGTGGCTATGTATCTTGAAGATATTTTTACCGTTTCCGTCAATCTGACTGGTTTACCCGCCATGTCGGTGCCGGTGGGCTGTGCGGAAGTATCTTCAGGAAAGGATGGAAAAAACGGCATGGTCAGCCTGCCCGTCGGCATTCAGCTCACTGCCCGTCACGGTGACGAAAAAACCCTTTTTGAAGCGGGTAAAGATTTGCTCGGAGAAAAATAAAAATGGACAAAGATAAGAAAAAATATGGATTAGAAACTGAAGAAATATGGATCATCACTTTTCTCGTTATTCTTGCTCTATCCAGCGGCATATTTTATTATCTCAATCCATTCATTCACTTCTTTGCTCGGTATACGTTGTCATCGACAAGCGCTATTCGAAGTATCTTTGATTTCCTCATCGTCATTTCATTTCCCGTATCGCTTATTTTTCTCATCGGTATTATCGTTTCCATCGAACGGCTGAAATTGATTCGTAAGAAAGAAAGAGCCATATATGGTCCTCCTGCTACTCTATCCGCCAAAGCCGGTGCTAAAGGCTCGCCCGAAACGACGAACCGTTGGAAAAAAATTGTGGCTCTTGCTGATTCGGACAACGAGAACGATTGGAAACAAGCCATCATTGATGCAGACAGTATTCTCGATGAAATGCTTTCACGGATGAACTATCATGGCGATGATCTTGGTTCGAAACTGCGCGGTGCCACGCCCGCCGATTTTAAGACTCTCGAGCAAGCCAGTGAAGCTCACGGCGTGAGGAACAGGATCGCTCATGATGGATCGAATTTTGTGATCAGTAAGCACGAAGCCAAGCGTGTTGTCAATCTCTACCGGCAGGTTTTCGAGGAGTTTTTCTATATTTAAACGTATACAAGTCTTATATAAATCCCTATGAGATGCCACATATAGATGTCAAACTGGCACACCGACCGGCACATTGGTGGGCACACCGGCGGTGGAAAACCGACCTTGCGCTTTTTCTGCCGTATGGTATGATGGCAGTTCATAGCGGGGTAGAGCATTGGTAGCTCGTCAGGCTCATAACCTGAAGGTAGCCGGTTCGATTCCGGCCTCCGCAACAAGCAAGGTAGACGCGAGCATCTCGTATTTTGAGCCATTTACTTGTATATCTGCATGGCGTTGCAAAGTTGTAAGGATAGCGTAAAATAGGGATAATACCCGTAAAATATAGTAAAGGTCCTAGCCCCTTTTGTTCTGCCGTTTATTATTATCAACAAAATCGCTGACTTTAATTAAT
>CAZQKU010000094.1:0-3081 GCA_964593965.1 uncultured Candidatus Saccharibacteria bacterium
AATTCAAGGATGCCATAGATTTAGGGTTTTGCATGAAGAAGTGAAATACGGTTTTGACCACTATATTAAAAATCATCTAACAACCATAAAAACCATGAAAGTTATACTACTGAAAGACGTTCCAAATGTTGGCAGGAGATATGAAACGAAAGAGGCGGCTGACGGCTATGCACTTAATTTTCTTATTCCAAAAGGTCTCGCCGTGGCGGCTACGCCAGATGCGGTGAAGAAAATCGAGGTTGAGAAAGCTCGCGAAGAAGGGGAGCGGAAGGTGCAAGAAGAGCTTCTCTTGGAAAATTTGAAACAGCTCGATGGAATAACCGTCACCATGACTGAAAAGGCCAATAAAAAAGGTAATCTTTTCGCCGGCATTCACAAAGCTGAAATCATCCCTGCTATCAAAGCCCAAACTCGACTTGATATTCCTGCTGACTATATTGTTCTTGATAAGCCAATCAAAGAAGTGGGGGAGCACACTATCGAAGTTAAAATCAAAGAAAAAAGCGCGAAGTTTACGCTGAAGATTGAAGCTAAGTAGAGACTAGGAAAACATAAAACATACGTTCTTTTGGACACGGATAAATTTCTGGTGAAATTTTCCTAGTGGTCTCGCCATCGCTCGACCAATGTCCAAAAGAACGTATGTTTTATATTTTCCTAATATTTACTAAGCTACGATCACATGCACAATTTTCTTCCTCGTGATGGAATTATCAAAATGTATCTTTCTTTTAGTGCTGAACTTCACAATACCGTCTACGAGGGCGAAAAGGGTATGATCTTTGCCCATGCCGATGTTTCGGCCGGGGATGACGTCAGTGCCGCGCTGGCGCACGATAATAGCGCCGGTGCGGGCCTGCTGGCCGTCATTGACCTTGACGCCAAGGTATTTCGGGTTTGAGTCGCGGCCGTTTTGGGTGGATCCGCCTGATTTTTTGGTTGCCATAGTGAATAGAGCATAGCAGAAAGGTGAAAAATAGGCAAATTTTAAAAAATTATTGATCATTCTTAAAGCGCCTTATCTCCAGTATCACCAATTCCTGTCAACAGGCCACTTCTGCAGACCACAGCTTTGGCTATTTTTCAAGGATAAAACAGCATAAATATGCCTCTATTGAGCCATTTAATGTGTCAATGATTATGGCTTCATTTCGATGATGAGATATTGACAAAACCTTTTATAAATGCTAGCATATACAGCATAAGTGAGGTACGTCGTTACCTCATTTTTCATTGATTAATCGCTTACATTAAATTCAAATTTCCGACACTCGTCATTCCGACAATCCAAAAACGGTTCTCTGACGTTCCCTAACACTTAAAAAATATGACAAAAGGACTTATCACAGCCGCACTCATGGTTTCTTCTATGTACGGCCCGACACAAGCCCATACGAGTACCAGTGCCGTTATGCTTGCAGACAATTCAATAGTTTCAAATTACGCCGTCACCACTTCTCCTGTGACCATAACAGGGGAGGATATGGCCGGTATTAATGCCGCCATTGATGCCTCTTCCACTTCGGCCTTGATCGCAAACACAGCTTCAACCACCATTTCCACAACGACGCAATTCACGGACAATACCGGCGTCATGGCTTATGTGAAGAAAACATACGCCAATGAGCCGATTCTTATTGACATTGCCCGTTGTGAATCAACATTTCGTCAATATGACACAGTGACCGGTAGTATTCTTCATGGCAAAGCCGATGCGGACGATATCGGCGTCATGCAAATCAATGAAAAATATCAACTCGACAAAGCTTTGAACGCAGGCTATGACATTGACACGGTGGAAGGAAATGTGGCATATGCTCAATACCTCTACGATACTCAAGGTGCCGCTCCGTGGAAAGCTTCGGAGAGCTGTTGGAGTGTGGCTTACGCTAATTCGCAAACTTCTCAGTCAATCGCTCTTGCAGAAAAATAAATAATTAAAAATAAATAAATCAAAAAGACCCGCTTCGACGGGTCTTTTTGATTATTATATAAATATGGTACGATTACCAAAGAAAAATATGAAATAAAATTATGAAAATCCCGACTAAAGATCAGGTGCCCAAACCGGGCTACTATTATCACTACAAACATGATCTAGCCAAAGGCATCCGAGACTATGCCTATGAGGTCTGTGCTGTTGGTTTCCATACGGAAGATGATTGTCGGCCTGGGGATACGTGGTTTGTAAACTATCGCCCGCTCTACGAAGATGCTTTCGTCTATCAAGCAGGGAAGAGGCTCAGCATCGAGTGCATGGACAATCGTCCGCTTGAAATGTGGATGGGGAAGGTGACGAAGGACGGCCGGACATTTCCGAGGTTTAGCAGGATCAGCGATCCGGCGGTAATTGCGGAATTGGAAGTGGTTAGAAAAGAAATGTACGGGAAATAGAAACTGGTACAAAAAATTCTTAGTATCTTATCATTATTCTCTGCGGTTCAATTAAACTTGAGCCGCTTTTTTATGAAATGACTTTTTAATTGCAATTTTATAGACTTTTAATATGAATAACCCATCTGATTATAAGCACGACAAAATTACTCCTACAGCTGATTTGATTTCCTATTTTAGGATTTTCTCTGATACTCCGTACACGAAAGAAATTGCTGAAATGACTGATGCCAAGAAAACAGCCGAAGATATTTTAGGTGAACATTTCAAGGATTCTTTATATTTAGCGGTTATGTCTGAAGCCCGTTATAAGAGAATCGACATTCACGCTAGGGAATATCGTAATATTCTCGAAGTGGCTATTGGTCGTTCACCGAGAGGATTAATCTTTACTGAGAATCAAAAGGTATATTATGTCGCTACCGATTTGCCGGAATCATTGAAACAATATCAAACTATTATGCAGGAGCTTATGAAAAGACATACATTGCATCGTCCAAACTTGCATTTTATGCCGGCCAATGCTTTACATCTCGATGAATTAAATGTCGCCGCTCATGTATTGCCCAATGGTCCTATGGCAATTATTTCAGAGGGTTTCATGGTTTATCTACCAAAGGAAGAAAAGAAAATCTGGGGTAGGTAGTTGTCACCACCTCATGTCTTTTTCTCTTTAAGCATGCCTTG
>CAZQKU010000095.1:0-3064 GCA_964593965.1 uncultured Candidatus Saccharibacteria bacterium
ACGCCGGGAAAATTTTCCTTGACAAAGCCAGGATGAGAGCGAAAGCGAATTCAGCCACGGTCCGCGAGCCGTATGCCGGCACGGTTGCAACAGCGATGCCTTTTGATTTCGCATATTCGACATCAATATGGTCAAAGCCCGTCGAGCGGGTGGTGATGAGCTTCAAGTTAGGGGCTACTGTCGGTGAGAGCAACGCATCAATGATTTCGGATTTGATTTCTGAATTTATGAAAACAGAAATGACATCCGCGCCCTCCGCTGTGGTCGCTACATTTTCTGCAGTCAGTTTTTCTCTATAAAAAGTGACATCCAATTTTTCTACTCCAGCTGTGCTATTCACACCGGCAAACAAACCTTCGAGCACTTTTTTATCTTCATCGGGGGTCTCAAAAAATATGATTTTCATACATTTTTTTTTCTTTTTAATATAGCGTTTTTCTGATATACTTGATGCACGTATCTGATACAAGTAATTATATGCTAAAAACCCTCGCGCAACAACGTAACAAAGTCGAGCATTTCGTGTATACCAAAATCCTCAAGCCTTTTTTCTTCAAACATGATCCCGAAATGGTACACGATAGGATGACTACTTTCGGCAAGGTTCTGGGGAAAACAGCTATCACCCGCGCCGTTGTCGGAGCGATGTTCGGCTACAGCGACCCGAAACTTGCGCAAAACATCCTCGGCATCCATTTCAAAAATCCCGTCGGTCTTTCCGCCGGTTTCGACAAAAACGCCGAGCTTATTGACATCATTCCGTCGGTCGGTTTTGGTTTTATGGAAGTCGGTTCGATCACCGGTGAGCCATGTGAAGGCAATCCCAAGCCGCGCCTGTGGCGTTTGCCGAAATCGAAAGGTCTCGTCGTCTATTATGGTTTGCGAAATGATGGCTCGAAAGCCATCGCCGCACGATTGTCGAAACGGCTTGCGTCAGGGCGTCGGGGGAAGGGCGGCCAGTTTGCCATTCCCGTCGGCACGAGTGTGGCCATGACGAACTGTTCGGCAAATGAGGACATTCCCGCCGCCGTCCGCGATTATGTCAAAGCTTTCACTGCTCTCGCCGATATCGGTCAATACACGACGATCAATATCAGCTGTCCGAATACGTCCGGCGGCCAGCCTTTCGTCGAGTCGGCGAACCTCGAGGCTTTGCTTGCGGCTATTGATGCCGCGATCGTTACACAAAAAAATTCCTCAAAAGGAAAAAATTCGCTCAAACAGAAGCCCGTTTTCGTCAAATTTTCTCCTGACATGACTATGGAGCACGTTGACAAGCTGATTGACATCATTCATCGTCATCGGGTGGACGGCGTCATTTGCACCAATTTGACCAAGAAAAAAGGCAATGACAAAATCCTCGATCCTTTGCCGGAGCATGGCGGTGTTTCCGGCAAGCCTGTGGAAAGCCTTTCCAATGATCTCATTTCGCATATTTATCAGCGGGAATTAAAACGGGAATTGAAAAGCGAGCGAAACCAAGGAAAAAATACGCCGAAAGATACAAAAAGACTCGTTGTAATAGGTACGGGCGGCATATTTACCGCCGAAGATGCCTATAAGAAAATCCGTCTCGGTGCCTCGCTCGTCCAGATGATTACCGGCATGGTTTTCGAAGGACCACAAGTAGTGAGCGACATCAACATCGGCCTTTCTGATTTGCTCACCCGTGACGGTTTTACCAATATCAGTGAGGCGGTGGGAGCGGACGTGTGGATGCATGGGGTTTAAAATATCCCATCACAAAATATCCCCATCACTATTGACTTTTATACATAATGCGTGTTACAATATGAAGCAGATTAGCTCGTGCACGCTTATCTACAGACAAGAGCATGTTCTCCGGGGCTGGAATCATGGATGAATGGATCGGAAGATCCCTTACCTCTGTTTAGAAAATATAAAGCACAGTTCGTTGAAAATTAAAATATGAGAAATGTAAATCGCAATGAAGTGGTCGTCATCGCCAATGAATGCGAAGATGTTAGTGACCTTTTCGCCGCCGATCGCCTGCCTCAATGGCTCGCCAATCTTTGGAATGAGGATTTGGTGGATACAAAACCCTCTAAACATGCACGAAGCAGAAACTTCTACCATGTTTTGGGAGAATGGTTCAAGGGTTTAATGCTTGTCATTGGCATGCTCTCCATAGCTGTCACGATCAATACACATCGATACATTATGTGTGCAGTGGTGGCCATGACCGTAGTTATCATCGCGCCGATTGGCACTTCTTGGATCAAGAATCTTGGTCAAAAGGAGTTCGGTCTCTGGAAAGCGATCAAGTGGCTCTTCGACCTCGTGCCGATGAAGTCAGCAGACTTCCCGCAGTGCAAGGAAGACTTGGCCATGCTGTATTGCGATCTGATGGCTGACGTAGCCAAACTTACCCTCGAATTCGAAGGCAAGAATCAGAGACGCAATGCCGCTATTGCCAAGAGTCATTTGGAAATTCTTTTCGAGGGAAGATGCGGTTTCGGTTTCGTCCGCGATCAGAAAAAAGGTCTCGGACCGACATTCGAATTGGCGCGTCAGGCGGAAGGGTATCGGATCCTCGACGTCAGTCGTTGGATGAATAGATTCGCCAAATAATACCAAATAATACAAGGCTTGAGAAAACAATCAAAAGACCTCATGGAAGACCGTCGCGGTCGGCCATGGGGTTTTCTTTTTGCAGTTAAAGATTATGTTGTTCGCTCGTAAAAAGGTGTCCTTCATTTGGTTTACAATTTTCACACAGATATACGACTTCGGAATTTCCAAAATGGAAGTCAGTCAGCACCAGCTTCCATGGCAGGTTATAAAAAAAATTGAGCATACATCATCTTCCCGAAATCTCCATGGGAAACAAGAAGGATAGATTTATTATTATGTGTATGTTGGTACTATTGATACTGCTAATTTTATTTCTGGCACTGAATAACTTTTCACTCACGGGAAATTTCTTTATAAAATTATTGAAATAGTCCATATAATAATCTGTCGGCAGCTTTATGGGGTACAGATCAGTTGCGGTATTCATTGTACAAAATTCGAACCTTTTTTGAAACCAATCCCGAAGAGG
>CAZQKU010000096.1:0-3037 GCA_964593965.1 uncultured Candidatus Saccharibacteria bacterium
TAGAGCAACTCTCTTACACAGAGAAGGTCGGGAGTTCGAGCCTCTCAGGGCGCACCCACAGTTACTTTTGGGTCAATTTGATGTACAAATGGTTTAAAAATAAAAAATAATAAACCAAGAACATGACTTTAAATAAAAAGTGCGAAAATGATATACAAACTAGTGAAAAAATGAGTCTAAGAGAACGGCAAGTAGAAGTAGTAAAAATTACTGCACAAAAACGCTTTCAACAATGGAAAAATTCTAATACCGTAAAAACTCTTAAGATTTATAATGCTCCCATTGGTGAAGTTTGTGATGAGTGCAAGAAACATGTTGGGCGTATCGTAGCTGTAGTGGATGCTGAACTTGGCATTAATGTGCCACCGTTTAAGACTTGTAATGATGCAGTAGGATGTAGGTGTTTTTTCACGCCTTGCGAAATGACCCCAATTAGAGCTTGATTAGAGTAGTAATTCTTATTGTATCCCGCATTCCTCCTTCACCGCCGCCACATCTTCCGGCGCAAGCGACAGATTTGTTCCCTGATTGAGCGGATACATGATGGCTTGCGGATTGGTGTAGCTGTGGCCGAGACCGAGAGCGTGACCAAGCTCGTGGGCAAGAACGCGGATGAGCTTGGTCTGAGTACTGTATTGGAAAATATCAACGTGTTTATTGTTTGTAGCACCATCCTCGCTTGTCGCATCCGTGACATATTCGCCTTCGTCGAATTCTTCGCCGATACCGCTCGACGAAACGATGGAATTGTACTGACCGGCTTCATTGTTGAGCAAAGCGACATATTTATTGATAGTGGAAGCGGTAGCGTTGATGGTATTAACTGTGTCGTTCAAAGCATTCTGATCGCCAGTGACAGCGGCGGCTTGGCTCTCGAGAGCACTTTTCTCTTGGGTCAAGGTGGCATATTCTGCCGCCGGAGCGCCGCCGCGGCTATTCCAATAACTCACTTCTTGATTGTAATTATTCTGCGCCGTCTGGAAATCAGTAACCACGGTAGCGAGTGCCGCTTTCTCCTGCGTATATGCCGCACTCAGAGAATTGTATTTCGCTTTGAGGGCATTATAGACCGACGTCTGATCGTCAATAGACGAACCGACAGCATTCATGGCATCAGTAGCTTGCTGACGGTAGTCGTACATGAGGTTTATTTTTAAATCGCTGTCGGAAACGCCGACTGTTTCCGTGTTCTCTATTGCAGAACTTGAAGCAAACTCAAAAAATATCCGTCCAAAAGGCTTATCCCATATCTGGGCGGCTTGATTGATATCGTCGAGAAATTGGGCTTTGGTCAAACCAAAACCGGCATCGAACGTACCGATCGAATACACGATCGGTGAAGAGCATGGCGCGCCGGGTGGTCCAGGTATGACGGCAGTGCCGATAACATCGTGCGCGGCTTGGCTAACATTGTGGACTACATTTTGGTCAAACTGGGTAATACTATCAATATGGTCTTCAAAATAACCACGGGTAAAAATGACCACAAAAATAACACCGACAACAGTGATGGCATATTTTATAAAAGATTTTACAAAAGAAAACATCCTCGGTTTTTAGTATGTATAGCGGTGCCCTTAATGGGTCTCGGACGAAGTGGTACAAGGCCTTGTAAGGGTTCTTAGGCGATCCCATCAATAGTATCATGACCCATCCGCATAGGGGGTCTTTTTTGAATAAATGGGACCAAAAGGCAATATCCAGGAATTCCGACCTACGAATAATACACCTATCTTTGCGAATCGTACACGTGTCCGATTCGCGCCAGAATACGGCTCAACCACGTCGAATCGGACAAATCGGACAGTGCAAGGGTATGTGTAGACGTGTCCGATTCGCTGGACTTCTACTAAAAAGTGTTACATCGTAGATGATCCATTTTCTTTCTTCCCGGCGGCGTATTTCTCTTCGAGAATAGCCATAAAAATTTCAGCCAATCGTTCTGCCGCCTCGTCAACGATCTTTTCTTTTTCAGCCGCCGTGTGTTCGATTGATTTTTTAACTTCCATATTTTTCATAAACAGTATATTATACACCACGACATATTCACAAACGCAAGCTTGATTTTTTTCCCAAAAGGTACATACTGCTAGGTAATTCCTCCGCCTACCGACGGAAAAATACCTGCAAAAGGATGAGTAGAGTATTCCCGAAAGGGTTCCGGTTTAGCTCTCTCACGCATCTCTGAGTTGCCTGAAAAGGCCGAGTAATGATTTTCCTGAAAAAGGAGACAACTAAATAGGGTTTATATCTGTATAAGATTACGGGTGTTATCCAAAACTCCATCCGTCCCACAATCAAAATATGGGTGCTTTTTGCTGTACAAAAAGTTGCAACATTATTACTGTTTTTTAACAAATAAATACTATGGATAATAAGAAAGAGTTAAAAATTGTTTATGTCCCCGTTACTGACCTAAAAGCCGCCGATTACAATCCGAGAAAATGGGACACCAAGGCAATCAATGACCTCAAGGAAAGCATTACCAAGTACGGTATCGTCGACCCGCTCCTCGTCAACTCCGCGCCGGAGCGCAAAGGTATCGTCATCGGCGGTCACTTCCGCCTCTCCGTCATAAAAGAGCTCAGCTACACCGAGGTGCCGGTGGTGTACATCAACATTCCGGACATTGAGAAGGAAAAGGAGCTTAATATTCGTTTGAACAAAAACGTTGGAGATTTTGATTGGGATCTTCTCGCAAAATTCGATGAGACCTTCCTGTCATCCGTGGGCTTTTCATCTGAAGACCTCGATAATATCTTTGCTGTCGAGGACACGCCGGAGCAATTCGACTTGGAAAAAGAGCTCAAGAAGTTGAATATCGAAAAAATCGATATTAAAAAGGGCGATGTGTATGACCTCAATGGTTCACACATGATGTGTGGCGACAGCACCGTCGAGGTAGACATGCTCAAACTTATGGGTAGTGAGAAAGCTGACATGTGTTTCACGGATCCTCCATATATCCTTGATTACGTCAAAAGCAAAAAGAAAAAGGGTGATGCCATCACCGGCTTCGGAGCCAAGCGTGATCGTC
>CAZQKU010000097.1:0-3031 GCA_964593965.1 uncultured Candidatus Saccharibacteria bacterium
AAAATAATTTGCTCTATCCGCTCGTAGTCAAGAAAATCGTCGGTATTTCGCCGATTCTCGTCATCATCGCTTTGACCATTGGCTTCAAACTCGCTGGTTTCCTCGGCGCCATCCTCGCCGTGCCGGTCGCCGCGGCGCTTCTCGAATATATTCATGATGTAGAAAAGGGCAGAAGGCCGGCAGTGGTATCGGCAAAATAGCCGAGTTCTGGACATAAGCAACCATTTAAAACCATGCCCCAGTCTAAAAATAAAACGAAAGCTGAAAAATATTTCTACATAACGACCACTCTGCCGTATGTGAACGGCGATCCGCACTTGGGTCATGCCATGGAATTTGTTCGGGCCGATGTTATCGCTCGATATAAAAAGCTCGCTGGTTTTGAGGTTTTTTTCAACACCGGTACCGACGAGCATGGTCAGAAACTTTTTGACGAAGCGAAAAAAGCTGGCAAGCCGGTGCAAGAATACGTTGACGAACATGCAGAACAGTTCAAGCTCCTCATAAAGTCTCTCAACCTTTCTCCCGACGTTCATTTTATCCGTACCACCGAAACTCGTCACAAGAATACTGCCCAGGCTTTCTGGAAAATCTGCAAAGAACGAGGTTTCATTTATAAAAAGAATTATAAGATGAAATATTGCGTCGGCTGCGAGCTTGAGAAGCAGGACTCGGAGCTGGTGAATGGCCGATGTCCGCTTCACCCAAACGGGGAAATCGAGCTCATTGACGAAGAGAATTATTTTTTCAAATTTTCCGCTTTTCAGAAGCCACTCCTCGACCTCTATGCGAAATATCCTGATTTCGTCACGCCCGTTTCCCGTTTCAATGAAATAAAAGCTTTTGTCGAGCGCGGTCTCGAGGATTTTTCTATTTCTCGTCTCGCTCGCAAGATGTCATGGGGCGTGCCCGTACCCGATGATCCGGAGCATGTCATGTATGTGTGGTTCGACGCTTTGACCAGCTATATTTCAACGCTTGGCTGGCCGGATGAGGCAAAGGCTGATATAGCAGATACATCGTCGGCCGAAGTAGGTACGACTACAAGCGATTTTGAAAAGTTTTGGGTGCATGGTACCCCCGTCCAATATTGCGGCAAGGACAATCTTCGCCAACAATCGGCTATGTGGCAGTCCATGCTCATGGCCGCAGGGCTTCCCAATTCTCGGCACATCGTTATTAACGGCTTCATCACCGGTGAAGGTGGTATACGAATGAGTAAAAGTCTGGGTAACGGTGTTGATCCTTTTGCAGTTATTAAAGAATACGGTACCGACGCTTTTCGCTATCATATTATTCGGGAAGTTTCACTGTTCGAAGACAGCCCTTTTACTATGGAGGCCTTCAAGAATGCTTATAATGCCAATCTTGCCAACGGTCTCGGTAATCTCGTTTCTCGTGTGGTCAAAATGGCGGAGACGAACGGAGTGCATTTAGATGCCGAAACCGACCCGAAAAATAGTGCAAAGACCGCCGCCGAACTCGTCGCCCTTCACGCTGATCATTACGAACATTTCGAGCTCAACAAAGTCTGCGATGAAATCTGGAAAAAAATCGCCGCCGCCGATAAATTCATCCAAGAAAACGAGCCGTTCAAAAAAGTCAAAACGGACTCGGCGGCAGGGAAGGCAGATATCGCCTATTTGCTCGGCGAAGTTTCCGCTATCGGTCTCATGCTTACTCCCATCATGCCCGAAACGTCGGAAAAAATAGCCGCCGCTCTCCGCGATAATAAAATCGCCAGTCCACTTTTTGTGCGGAAATAATTTTCGCTTGGTATTTCACAAAAATTTTATATGAAATACATAGATGTCCACTGTCATGTCAACCTCCCGCAGTATGATGCGGATCGCGACGAAGTCATCCGCCGGGCGCACGAAGCTGGTGTCGGCATGATAGTTGTCGGCACCGATGCCGAATCCTCGGAGAAGGCTGTCAAGCTTGCCGAACAACATGAAAATATGTGGGCTATTGTCGGCTTGCATCCGACGGATGCAAGCGGCGTCGGTGAATCATCCGGCGAATCACCCGGCGAAGTTTTCAATTTTGATTTTTATAAAAAGCTGGCGTCACATCCGAAAGTGGTCGGCATCGGCGAATGCGGACTTGATTATTTTCATGCTGATCCAGCGGTAGATAAAAATAAACTTATTCAGATACAGACTTTTGGAAGCCACATTCGTTTGGCTCATGAGTTGAAAAAGCCGCTGATGCTTCATGTGAGGAACGGCACAAGTGAGCCAGACGACAACGGCGGTTTTGATAAAAGCCCTGACGCCTATGCCGACGTCATCGCTATTTTGGAAAAATCGAAAGCGGCCGGTATGAATGTCACCGGTGACGTTCATTTTTTTGCTGGCGATGTCGCCACGGCTCGCCGTTTCATTGATCTCGGTCTGTATCTTTCTTTTACTGGTGTCATTACTTTTCCTAATACCGAACTATACCGTGAAGTCATTCGCGCTATACCGCTCGATCACATTCTTTCGGAAACCGATGCGCCGTTTGTCTCGCCGGTGCCGTATCGCGGCAAACGTAACGAGCCGGCGTATGTTGTCGAAGTGGCGAAGGCTATTGCGAGGATTAGGAATAGTGAAGATGAATCAATTATCCTTAAAGCTCTTGTAGACAATGCAAAAAAGCTTTTTAATATATAAAATCTTATCTTGTAACGACGTGCTCACTACTCTTTATATGCACTTTTTCTAAATGAGAATAGGCGGTCTTTGGCTGACGAAAATAAGCCATATTTTCAAGAAAAAATCGTTTTCATTCTCATTTAGAAAAAGTGATAGAAATTGATACAAGTAGAAGATAGTGAGAGTTCATCTTTGCATCAAAGGGCCATATTCAAAAATCGATTTTTATTGTGTAACTACGTATTTCATCATTATTTTAACTTTTCTTTACGGAGATTTTATCGCCGGCGAGTATAGTGATGGGGCAGGGAATCGAACCTTGCACCTCAAGCGTTTTCATGATACGCTCTCGTCAGTGCAATTATTCATTAACCATGTGGTCAGTCGGGCTG
>CAZQKU010000098.1:0-3010 GCA_964593965.1 uncultured Candidatus Saccharibacteria bacterium
TACGACGAAATATGCATGATCTCCCCCGGCAGACTCGAAATATCCGGCTGGACGGGAATGGTAAAGTCTCTGATGGTCTTGTCCTCGCGGCGGACGTCCACCTTTTCCTCCTCGAGCTCGAGGGCTTTGTCGCGCATGCGCTTGGCCACGAGTCTCATCTGACCGCCTTTCATGGCGAAAAAGTTCGCCTTGTCTTTGTTCTCCTGGATTTCTTTGGCCAGCTGGGCGTTCTTCATGTTCTCTTTCTCGATCCGCGCCGTGATCTGCCCGACCACGTCAAAATAGTTGCCAACGTATTGCTCGACTTTCCTCGTGTAGACATCAAGATAGAGGACGCCGTGGGTGAAGGCGTTCAAGAAGTCGGCGTCGTGGGAAATGACGAGGCAGGTCTTTTTGTAATCAATGAGAAAGCGCGTGAGGTGCTCGATGCCGGCCTTGTCGAGATTGTTCGTCGGCTCGTCGAGAAGGAGGATGTCCGGGTCCTGGATCAAGGCGGAGGCGAGGAGAAGGCGCGCGAGCTCTCCGCCGGAGAATGTGCGGATGGGGCGGTCTTTGAGATCGAGAGAGAGGTGGGTGAGATGGGCGTGGGTGGCGGGGGCTGTGGTGGCGTCCTTTTCGGAATTTTCTTTAGAACCTTTTTTTCTATCATTCTTGACCTCAATTTCTCCACTACCCGAACTTTTCGGACAGGTCATGTGAGTATTCGCCATGGATCGCATGTTCAAATGCACAAGATTGACCACCTCCAAGACCGCATCTATCCTCGGATCAATATCGTAGATTTTTCCCCGTCCCGCCTCATCAAAACATTTTTGGAAAAATTCGCGGACAGTAAGATCCATGTCATCGCGGGGCATGACCTGTCGTGCTGTCGCCACCGTCGCTCCGCCGGTCAGGAAAATTTCGCCGGATTCGGGCTTCTTTAATCCAACTGTCCGAAATTCAACTGTCCGATTTTTACCGATAGTCTTATCTCCCTTATCACCCACCCCCGCCACGTGTCCTATCCCATGCCTTGCCACGCGAACCGTCGATCCAGCCGCCCCCAAAATAAGCCCAAAAATCGTGCTCTTGCCCGCCCCGTTTTGTCCCATAAGCGTGACCTTTGTACCGCGGCGCACAGTAAAGCTCACCCCGTCGAGAATGGGTTTCTTTTCACCATGGTTAAAAAAAACGTCGTCAAAACGAAGGATGATGTCGCCGGCGAAATGTGCGGCATTAACGGCGTTGCTGTTGCTTTTACCCATCTTTTTTGACGTATTTACCATAAAGGACATAGATTATCACGCAATGACTATTTTGCCCAGATTAGATTGACAGAGTGAAGAAAAAAAGATAAAGTCGATTTGGAATACGCCCCCCAATTGAAAGGAAAATATGAGTCTATCTCGACTAACCTGCCTTGAGTTTCAGATCGTTCAATCAGGAAATAAAAAAAACCGGGCCATTGTTGAACCCGGTCGCCGATATGTCAGATAGGACGGCATTGCGCGCGACACGTATCGCCGACTAATAATTCTTCCTGTTGTAATACTCAAGCTCGAGCCTGCCGTCTTTACCCTTCTTAGGATTGCCGCGATAGAGGGTAACGCCGCAGTTGATGGGCTTCTCCCTCGCATCGAGACGGAGGAATTCGGCCGCGCCGAATCGTTCGAGGTTGGCACGCATGGCAAGAATGTTGAGATGATGAGTGATGACGAGGACTTTCTTTCCCCGAAACTCCCGGGTAAGCGTCGTCAGCCATGAACGGTTGCGCTCGCGAACGTCGGGCACATTTTCACCCTGAGGATAACGGTACCAGTACGAACCTTCCATGTTCCGCAGGAGCCGCTGTTCCGGATGGAGAGCTTCGAAAACTTTCCAGTCGTTGCACAGGAGAGCGAGCCCATGTTCCTGCTCCCTGATGCGTTCTTCCTCGTAGACTTTGACGTCACCCAAGGCCGGCCAGCCGCGGATGAGATGTTTGAGGGTAAGTTTGGCACGGAGATACGGCGAGACGAATATTACGTCGGGCACTTTGTCGCAGACGGCGAGAGCAATGCCCGTCCGGCAGGCCTGTTTGCCTTCCGCATCGGCAAGCGGGGTCATGGCATCGCCCATCTTCAATGCAAACCTTTGCTGAACATGACATGCCAGACGCTTGGTTTCCTCTGACAGCGGATTCCGCAGACGTTCCACCATAAACATGTTGTAGACAGGGTCGGCTTTTTTCTTGACCTTGAGAACATTGTAGGCGGACGTATCGTGGCGGATAAGCATTATCGAATCGGGCCATTTCATATTTGTTTACCTTTCGTTGTGTACAACTAGTATAAAAATACTCACTTTTGATAATCTGTCAAGTGTGCCGTGCCGGCGTATTGTTGACATAATATTTATATATGCTATGCTGTACTCAGATAGAGTACCGTTCTCCACAATTACATTAACAAATTATGTCAACATCCTTGTTCTCCGTATCAACGATCAATCCAGAAATTCAGGTTAAACCCGGCCTGAGAGTCCCTATTGCCGGCAATTGGTTCACCATTACACATGTCCTGCCGCCAACAGAGCCACAACAGTCACCGAAATGGGAACTGATCGGTTACTCCGTTCCTATGAGCATAGGGGTACACAATAAAAGAATCGTCCTTACGCGGACGACAGAAGAGATACGCCAGCACATTGCCGACTTCACCGCCAACCAAGTCTTTATGGAAGGTTTCCAAATGCTGGTGGTGAGACCAAAGAAGAGGAAGCATTACCTGACCCCAGCACTTTTCATAGCAAAAGTCTTAGCCGCCCGCTCCAAGAGGACATCTATGATGTCAATGTAACAACCCAACCCGTAATCATCACGTAGCCGCAGGAGAAATCCAGCGGCTTTTTCATTGAAACTTTACTGTGCGCAGTTCAGCTCTCAACTGACGCCACTGCGGTACTGCCAGAGCTACCAGCGTCCAAAAAGCCGGTGCATGATTGAACTCTTTGATGTGGCAGAGCTCATGGACGATAATATAATCTTGAA
>CAZQKU010000099.1:0-2957 GCA_964593965.1 uncultured Candidatus Saccharibacteria bacterium
TCAAGCCGCTCTTTGAGGAACTTGAAATCCATGTACTTGGAACGGCCGGTGAGGAAGAGGTCAATCTTGACCCGATGGCCTTCTTTGAGCCATTCTGAGGCCTTTTTTGCCTTGAGTTCGAGATCGTGGTCTCCGGTGCCAATTTTCACCTGAATGTTCTTGAGATCGGAAGTTTGAGCCTTTGATTTGGCTGTTTTCTCCTTCTTTTTCTCGGTATATTGAAATTTACCATAATCCATGATTTTTGCAACCGGCGGGGTAGCGGTCGGGGAAATCTCGATGAGATCGAGGCCGCGGCTCTGGGCTTCGTTCAATGCCTTCTGAAGCGTCAGCACGCCCAAATTCTCCCCGTCATCAGTGATGACGCGGAGTTCCGGTGCCTTTATGAAATGATTGACGCGTACGCGATAGGTGCTCAAGGGATTATGTTAGCCTTATTTATAGCATAGCTTTCTCTATTGTGCAAATTCGCTACTCGTTGTCGTCGCACTTGTCAGTAATTGATTTGACTTGATCAAGAGTGATTTACAGTTTGTCGGCAAAACCTTCATTTAAAGAACTCATCTGTTGATCCGTCTGGCGAGTATAGTGGATTTTTGCATTTTCAATAAGTGTCTCGGTAAACAGATGAAAATCAGACGTTAATTCATCAATTAAGTTAGCGATCTTCTTATCAATACATCCAAAATAATTCTGGATATTTTCTCTTAGCGACAACACTCAATTTTTGCAGTGTTTTTTCTGTTCGTTTATCGGGAATATCGGTAACAATTTTTTTTATCAACTCACATGTATATTTTTCTATTAATTATTTTTTTGTCATGAATGTATTTTAAAATTTCATATAACTCTTTGCAAGCACAAAAACGATAAAAACTTTATCAAAATTTTATTTTAAGTGGATAACT
This sequence comes from uncultured Candidatus Saccharibacteria bacterium, assembly GCA_964593965.1. Classification (GTDB taxonomy): domain Bacteria; phylum Patescibacteriota; class Minisyncoccia; order Phycocordibacterales; family PALSA-1337; genus PALSA-1337. The sequence continues at coordinate 909 of CAZQKU010000099.1, forward strand.
TTTTTGTATGGTGAAATTTTCAGTACGATGAACAGAGTAATCTATTTTACAGAAACTTCCTGACAAATCGCACCATAAATTCCGGAACCTTCTGCAAAAAGATCCGTCGTTTCCAATCTTTCGGGTCGAGCCATTCCGATTGACGGATATCCGCCCAGAAATTTTCCGACAGTTCAGCGGCAAAATGGAAGTTGGTTGATATGATATTAGCTTCAAAATTATAGAGCAGGCTGATAGTGTCGAGATTAAGTGTGCCGACGGTCGACCATTCATTGTCAATAATGATAGTTTTACTGTGAATGATGATATTGTCGCCGTTTGTCGCTTTGCCTGTCATACCTGTGCTTCCTTTATAGATATAGAAAAAAATTTTTACTCCAGCGTCAAGCAGTTTATCGAAATACGATCTGGCGGCGAGATCGACGACCGGATGATCTGACGCTTGTGGCATGATGATGCGCACGTCCACACCACGATGGGCGGCGAGCCGTAGAACGCGGAAGAGTCTCGCTGTCGGCACGAAATATGGCGTGGTTATATATATACTTTTCTTGGCTCCGCGAATGGCATCAACGAGTCGATAATATATATAACGCTTGCCGGGCAGAGGATTGTTGGTTTCGTAGGTAAAATCGCCGTGGTTTTTTTTACCGATCTGAGCATTTTTGATAATCTTGGCATTTTTAAAGTACCGTTTGCCGATCGCCCGTGCCCACATCCGCTCGAATGCCGCTTGCATGTCGGCAACCACCGGTCCCTCGATTTCCACATGGGTGTCGCGCCAATCGCGCATTTTTTCCCAGACGCCGATGCCACCGGTAAAACCTACCCGACCGTCTATCACAAGCGTCCGACGGTGATTGCGCAGAAACCACGAACGATAATCGTGCAGGTGAAAGAAACCAGGAACAAGGGTTTTGAAAAAGACCAACTCAACGCCTTTTTTCTTCAAATCATCAGCGATAGTCGATCCGAAAAAATTGAAACTGCCTGCCGCATCCCAGAGAAAGCGCACCCGCACACCCTCGGAAGCTTTCTTTGAACAGACTTCCATGAACTGTTTGCCAATGACATCATTGACAAATATGAATTGTTCGAGGTCAATACTTTTCTCGGCCTTTTCGCAAGCCGCGAGCATTGCAGTCCATACCTCCTGGCCGTGAGTATAGAGTTTCCAGCGGGTGATGTGTGAAGCCGATGTTGAAGATGATTGCATGAGAGATAAGTATACTATAGAACATCATATTTGACATCTATGGATATAAATGCTATTCTCTGAGATAGAAGCGATATTAAAAAAATGAAAAATAGAAATGAAATCCCTGGGTTCATGACAGCCTGTCAGGCGAAAATCCATCGAGCGAGAGTGACGGAAGCAAATCTCAACTACATCGGTTCAATCACCATTGATCGGAGTCTGATCATAGCAAGTGGCATACAGCCGTACCAAATGGTACATATTAACAATCTTCGGAATGGTGCCCATTGGGAGACGTACGTTCTTCCAGGCACGGCTGGCAAAGGGGACATCTGCCTCAACGGTCCGCCAGCCCGCCATTTCAAGCGTGGGGACATTGTGATTATTGTTGCCTACTGCATGGTCAAGCCTTCAAAATTGAAGAAATTGAAGCCCGTCGTCGTTTTTGTCAACAAAAAAAATGTCATCACAGATGTGATGACTCACGATATTATCCCGATCAAAGCGATATCATCGAAATCACCGATGAATAAACGCGTGAAAAAGTGATCTCTAACCATCCAGCAGGGATGGTTTTTATTTTCTATATTTTTTTTTATTCTCTCTATTTTTCAATTGCAGAGGAAAGTGGCGCATGATAAAATCAAACGACTATTTAGATAGTACAAATTATTTATGGAAAAACCCCTGATCTATGCGGATATGAAAGACGAGACGAATCTGACTATCGTCTATTCGCCGCGAGAAGACGGAGGAGCGATTCTAAAAGTCACATCCGATGGCGCGCCTAGCATTGAAGCCGTATTTAAAAAAGACAGAATCGATGAAGCTCATATTTTATATATGGAAGC
>CAZQKU010000100.1:0-2777 GCA_964593965.1 uncultured Candidatus Saccharibacteria bacterium
TATCAAGCCTATGGATACAAGAGTTATACCCCATGGCCAAGACCATGCTTTATGAGCTCTCAAAGCGGAAGCCCAAAAGATTCCGAATACGCCCAATGCGATCGCTACAAGAAAAATGAGTAGAAGCCCTGGGAAACTATTAACGGCACCACTACTTACGCTCAAAAAAGATTCAAGTAATATTGCTAACGTGGAAAACGTGAATACTACAAAATAAATACTACCGATGACATTTATTTTTTTCATACCGGTAAGTATATCATAACAGGTATTACCAATTCAAAAGATCAGACAAAATGAAAAAGGCTCCTTAGGTAGTCAGCCGTTCGGAACCTTTTTTGTCGTAATGTTTATATGCTAGCAAACCGCATATTGAAAGTCAAACGAAAATATCCACATATTTCTTATATATGTATGACTGGCCATATTTTTTATCTTTGTCCTTCGGACTGAGAATATCCATCCCGATAAAACGGTCAATAACAACTTGGGCTCCTACCCGGGAGAAGCCAGTCCATTTTTGAATTGTTGCAGTATTGACAATTGGTTGTTCGTAGAGTTTCGGCAGGACGAGAGCCGCGCTTTCCGCGGCGCGTTTTCCAAGTTTCTGTATTTTCAGCATATCCTTTTCGCGAAGGGTGGTGATTGTGCCGACGATATGTATCGCTTCGTTGGCGATTTCAATGACGCCATCAAGAAAGAAATCAACCCATGGAGCTACACTGCCGAAATGATAATTGAAAAGCCGTTCGTAATAAATTTTCTGATGCTTCTTAAAATACGACGACAAAAACAGCACCGGCTTTTCGAGATAGCCTTCTTTCCACAAATAGAATGTTATAAGCATGCGGCCAGTCCTGCCATTGCCATCGAGGAATGGGTGAATGGTTTCGAATTGAGCATGAATTAAAGCCGCTTTGACCAAGGTAAGAACATTATCATCTGAATGCATGAATTTCTCAAGATCCGTAAGAGCCCTGTGCATATCGGCAACCGGCGGTGGAACGAAACGAGCATTGTCGGGACGAGTGCCGCCAATCCAATTTTGCGATTTCCTGAATTCACCCGGATCGGAAAAATGTGTCGAACGAGCTTTATCCATAAGTTGTTTGTGCAGTTCTCGCATGAAGCGAAGAGCCATCGGGAAATCATCTTGTCTGACTCGCTTCATTCCATAATTGAGTGCTTTGATATAATGCAAAATGTCATCAACATCTTCAGGAATATGTGCGCTTGATTGTACTTCTGCTTCGATGGCGTCAACCATGGTTGCCATTGTCCCTTCTATTTGACTCGAAGAGGCAGCGTCTTTTCGAAGATACATACTTAAAAAGAAATCAACATCAGGCAGGAGTTTGGTGATTCCGTCGAGCTTGCCGAGTAAACGGGTTGCCTCGTCAATCTTCTTGAGGATTTTCGGATCAAATTCAAAACCGCCTTTTGGAGGAAAGGGCAGAGGAATGAAAGCTTTGAAGCCCCCTTTCTGTTCTTTGAGTTCACCAATGCGCGCGGTAGTTTTCATGGATTGTATGTTTGTTTACATCTTTTCATCAATGTAAACAAAGTATATACATTTGCTTACATTTAGTCAAGCAATGTAAGCAAACTCTATTACTCCTTAATACATGTAAGTCCAGTCAGCTGTTGAGCAGACCCATAGTATGTGCCGTCATAACACCAATTGATATCTTTCTCATATCCAGGAACAGATATTTGCGTTGCGTATGTAGCGGGACTATCCTTGCAGATAAATTCGAAAGAAGCAAACTGTTTTTCAAGCGTTGGAATATTGAGTTGGTTACTGGTACAAAGACCAGCGTATGATCCATTTAAAACCTTGTATTTATCTGCTATCGCTTCAAAATCTATAAGTTCACGTTGTGCTTTATTGTAAGCGTCGAGGATGCTTGAATCGATTGGCGTAGAAGATTCGGATGCTGGTGTGATAATAGGAACTTGTTGTGGTATCGGTGTTGGCGGCATGATGGTTATGGGAGATGTACTTGCCGGAGAACAATCATATTTACTTACGGAAATAAATTGAGCAGGAACTGTCGGCATTGATTGGTCATAGTTGTTGTCGCTTCCGAGACTTGATTCTGGTATTGGTAGCGCGGAACAATAATACACCGGCGCAGTGCATGATTTTCCAAAAATTGCCATTTGACTGCCATCGGGAGAAATATTTATGACTAAAGGGCCGCTACAGCTTGGAGTTTCGTTTGGTGGAAGTGTTGATTGATAGCCAAGATAATTTCCTTGGGCAGATCCCTTACCCATTGAATAATTAGTTGCATTCACGAGAGTATCAGTGATAGCAGTTTGGACAAAAACATCATCTTCAGCGGGCACAATACGATTGTTCACATTGGAAGAGATATAATAATATGCTAGACCAAAACCTAGTATTAGGACAACTGCCACGATAATAGGCACAACCAGCGTACGTCCCAAACTTTGCCGTTGTCCTGCCAAATCAGACTGAGGCGGAAAGAACAGCCCCTTTTCTGATATGAGTGCGTATAATACAAAAGCATTAAATAATACAGTGATAATGTACAAAATCGAGACAACGAGAAAAGAATAGATACCGCTTATCAAGCCTATGGATACAAGAGTTATACCCCACGGCCAAGACCATGCTTTGTGTGCCCTTAATGCAGAAGCCCAAATGATTCCAAATACACCCAGTGCGATTGCTAGAAGAAAAATAAGCAAAAGCCACGGGAAAGCACCAACAGCACCCGTACTTACACTCAAAAAAGATTCAAGTAATA
>CAZQKU010000101.1:0-2773 GCA_964593965.1 uncultured Candidatus Saccharibacteria bacterium
TCGCCGTCGCGGAGACGCTTGTGGATTTCTATATATGAATCGTCAGCGTTTTTGGCATGGTCTTTGGAAAGGGTGATTTCCATGGCTTTGCGGGCGGCAGGATCGGCTTTGAAAAGGTCGGCGATGGCTTCATTGGAAACAATGCCGGCTTTTTCGCCGAGAATACGGATGAGTGTAGAAATAGGAAATTTGCGCTTCCTGTCAATCTTGACATAGACTGCGCCTTCTGCATCACTTTCGATTTCCATCCAGACGCCGCGGGCAGGAATGATCTTGGCGCCGAAATAGTTGCGGCCTTTGATCTCATCCACCGTAAAGAAAATACCGAATGACCGCGCCAGCTGTGGCACGATGACCCGCTCGATACCATTGACAATGAATGTCCCGTGCGACGTCATGAGCGGAATATCCGAGAGAAAAATTTCCTGCTCCTTAACCGAGTCGAGCATCTTATTTTTCAGCTTGACTTGCGCCTTGATCTGACCTTCGTAGGAGAGCTTATTGGCTTTGGCATAATGCTCGTCGTACTTCGGCGTGGAGAGTTCGAAATGCGAAAAAGAAAGGTCGAACTTTTTCTTGGCATAATCCTCGATCGGCGAAAATTCCTTGAGCACCTCATGGATGCCAGTCTTGATGAGCCACTCGAAGGAAGCGATCTGCGACTCGACCAAGTTCGGCATGTCGGTCAACGGCTCCTTGAAACGGCTGAAGTATTTTTTGGTGGTTTTCATAATAAGGTTTACTATTAATATTTACTACTACTAATACTAATGAAGGACGATTATAAAAAAAATAAGTAATACTTCTCAAACTCAAACGTCATCTCGAATATCACGAACCGCGAACAATACCATCCCTACCATCCATAAAATATCCCTTGTCTCACTCACCTACACATACCACATAAAAAAAATAATAAAAAGGCAAAAGCCGCGGCACGCCGCGCGTTTTCACGCTTCATTTTTTATAATAGTGGTCGCAAGAGAAAGGATAGATTTTAGCCTTGTAAATCCTTCGCATTTAACAGCCGTAACACAATCTTGCTGAAGTTATCCACAGGTTAGCAGATAGGCGTTTGGAAGTCAAGCAGTCCTTGTAGCTAGTAATGAAAGGCACTTCAGGCTGATTTTATTTCCTGTTGATTTTTCCTTCATTTTTTGCATTCTGCTCCCGCTTCCACTCCTCAATGCGCGCATGATTACCCGAGAGAAGTACTTTTGGCACGCGATATTTTTTTCCTTTATATGTTATAACTTCCGGACGGGTATATACGTCGCGCGAAGCGATGACAGTGAGGCCGGTGGAACTGGCACGACTTTCTTCGAGAGAATTGAAATCACCGAGAACACCCGGCACCTGTCGGGCGATGGTATCAATGATGATCATAGCCGGCAATTCCCCGCCGGTGAGCACGTACGGCCCCACGGAAATTTCCTCCATTTTGAAAGCGCGTCTGACCCGTGCGTCAATGCCTTCATAACGGCCACAGACAAGGATAATGTGACGGTATTTTTTCGCCGACAGCTTCGCTTGCACAGTGTCAAACTGCCGACCAGATGGAGAAAAAAATAAAATTTTTGTTGCACTGTTGTTTGTCGTACTCCTTCCATTGCTTTTATTTTTTTTGCAATTCTTCATGGCGGTTTCGATAGCCCGGATGACCGGCAATGCTTCGATGACCATACCCGGACCGCCGCCATACGGCTTGTCGTCAACGCGACGTTCGGCGTAGGTCATGGCTTGCATATGTTCGGCACGATTCTTTTTTGCTACGCCCTTTTTTACCGTCACAGCGAAATCTCGTGGATTGTACATTTTTATCCGAATGATACCGTCCTTCTGCGCCCGCTTTAAAATGGACTCATTCAGATATGAGTCGAGGCTCTGGGGGAAAAGAGTGATAATGTGAAAAGTGATTTTAACAGGCATACAATAAACATACAATAAAAAAAATCCGTGGTACTCATGGTACCACAGATTAGTAAATTCGTCACGTATCCGTATTCAAGACGAACCTGCGGACATTATTTGTCGGTTCACCGAAACCAAATTCATCAAAGAGGGCATGCGTAACAACATCGTCGGGGCTGATCACTACATCGACATGCCGGACCTGGTGAGCCAGAGCCAACTCGATGAGACAGATGAGAATCCGTTTACCGACCCCCCATCGGCGCCATGCCATGTCAACAATGATATCCTTTATCCATGGGATTCTTTCGCCCGATTCATAGCTGAAGACGAGTCTGCCCATGCCGACAATGTTCTGATCTTTATCGAGAGCAGTGACCAGATGTCCCTCGTGACTAAAGAACGACCTCAGCGTATGTCGAGAGACAGTTAGTGGAAAACCGACAGGCCGGATACAGAGAAGAGCGAGAAGCTCTGTCAAGCGGATGCATATTGCATCAATATTTCTTTGAGAAGAAATAATTCTCGAACAACACTTCATACTTGAAAGTACTTGAATATCAACATTCATTTTTATTTAATTCTCCAATCTAAAGTAAAGTATACATGCTATTAATTTTTTTGCAAAACAAATTGCAAAAAAATACACAACAGAACAGACAAAAACAAAAACCGCTCCGACATTTTTCGGAACAGCTTTTGTTTGTATTTTTTATCTTTTATTTTTGGATAGTGTCTGCCGCGTTGATTTAAATCTTCAAATCCGCCATGGCTTCATCCACGGTCTTCGAAGCTTTCGGCTCGCGAGGCGGCGCGCCGGCTGGCTCGTTGATCTTCAAGTTGACGCGGGAATTGTTCTTCA
>CAZQKU010000102.1:0-2683 GCA_964593965.1 uncultured Candidatus Saccharibacteria bacterium
TGGCCGGGCACATCAATATCCTTGGCTAAAACTTTCTTTACACCTTTTGCTTTCAGAGTCAAGACTTGCGGTTCCTCGGTAATCATTTTGACGCGCAATTTCTTCAAATTGAGGAGAATCGTGATGACATCTTCTCTGATGCCGGGAATGGCCGAGAATTCATGATCGGCACCTTTGATCTTAACCTTGGTCACTGCCGCTCCGGGAATGGAAGAAAGAATAATGCGGCGGAGCGAGTTGCCAAGCGTATGTCCGTAGCCTGGATAAAGTCCGTCAATTTCATAAACGCCGCTGTTACCCTCTTCGCGGATTATCTTTGGCTTTGATGGAAGCAATATGGTGTGATTTGACATATATTTTTTGTTAATTTATTAAAAATAAAATTCGGCTTTTGCTTTTTGTTATTATTGCTACCGACTATAAAATTCCAAAACCGACCCGACATTGAATAGCAATTCCGACTGGACGGCGGTCGGCACCCCGTCAATCGTCACCTCCCTTTTCTCGGCGTTCAATTTCAACCATGCCGGCACCTTGACCGTCTTGAACCGATCGTCAAGGGTAGCAAAAATACCCTTTTTCTTACTGCCCTCGCGGATAGCAATAAGCTCGCCAACCTTAACCTGATAGGAAGGAATAGTGACAATTTTCCCATTAACTGTCAAGTGACCATGCGAGACCATCTGGCGGGCGGCTTGACGGGTCGGGGCAAAACCGGCGCGAAGAGCGACGTTGTCAAGGCGGCCTTCGAGACTCTTGACCAAAAGTTCAGCCGAGTTTCCTTTTTCGGCCAAAGCGCTTTTGACATAGTTCGTAAACTGACGTCCTGGGATGCCGTAGCTCATGCGAGCCTTTTGTTTCTCAAGCATACCGAGACCATAATCGCTTTTTGCCCGAGGACGACCGGCACCACCGGTGCGTCCGCCTCTGCCACTTGCACCACCTTCGCCGGAACGGATAGCGTATTTTTGCGTTTGAGTTTTCTCAAAGATGGGGCCGAGTCGGCGAGCTATTTTATATTTTGGTCCGATTATCATGGTTTTTTAAATGGTTACAAAAATTAAATGAAAAGATGAGTGTAAAATTAAATTGAAATCAGACCCTGCGGGCACGGGGCGCTTTGGGCCCATTGAACGGCACCGGCGTAGCATCTTGGATGGAAGAAATGTTGATACCTTTCGACGTAAAGCCGCGAATGGACGATTCGCGGCCGGAGCCTGTACCTTTGACAATAATATATACCTCTTTCAATCCCATGGGCTGGACTTTGGCGGCAAGAGTTTCACCGACCTTGGCCGCGGCGAAAGGCGTGCCCTTTTTTGCACCCTTGAAACCAAGACTGCCAGCGGAAGCGGCGGCGATGGCATTGCCTTTTATATCTGTCAAGAGAAGTTTAGTGTTATTGTACGTTGACTGGACATGGAGAATGCCAATTTCGACGCGCTTTTTGATGTTCGCACCGGTATTGGAAGCTGGCGCAGGAACTTTCTCCGCCTTTGTTTCCTTTGGTGTTTTGTTTGTCTTTGGAATAGCTTGCTCTTTTTGAGCCTTTTGCTCCGTTCCTTCTTTTTCAGTTGTGACGATTGTTCGTTTTCCCATTTTTTTGATTAAAAATTTTGACTATATCTGTGATTATATTTGCGCCTATGTCTTCTCTTCCTTCCTCCGACCGGAACCCATAGTCTTTCTGACGTTACCGCGAAGGGTGCGCGAGTTGGTCTTCGTCCGCTGACCGCGAGTCGGCAAGCGGCGAGCATGGCGACTGCCGCGATAGGACTTGATGTCTTTGAGACGCTTGACATTGGCACCGATTTCTCGCTTCAACTCACCCTCAATCTTGTATGACTCGACTATTTTGCGGATTTCATTTTCTTGATCGACGGTCAAGTCTTTGGCTTTCAATGCCGGATCAACTTTCGATCGCTCGAGGATATACAATGCCCGCGAACGGCCGACGCCATAGAGCGCGGTCAGGGCGATTTCGAGTCTTTTATTATCGGGAATTGTGATGCCAACGATACGCATTGATTTTATTTATTTTATTTATATTTTTTATTTCTGCTTTATCTTTACTGTCCGTTACCCTTGGCGTTGCTTATGTCGCGGATTGGCTGTACATACGACATAGACATAGCCCTTGCGTCTGACGACGCTACATTTCGGGCAAATCTTTTTGACTGATGCTTTGACTTTCATGTGTGTAAATTTTTATCCTCTTTTCCTTTCTTCCTCATTTTTCCTAAAGTCTCCGACTGATGCGTGCCCTTCCACCATACGAATCGAGCTCAAGCTCAACCTTATCACCAATCAAGATGCGGATATGATGCATTCGCATTTTGCCTGCCAAATAGGCCATAACGATCTCTGCCGAATTGTCGATTCGGACACGAAACAAAGTGTTCGGCAAAGCTTCGGTAACGATGCCATACACTACAGTATTTTTTGGCTTTGTTGATGAATCCATTCTTATAAAAACGCGTTCCTCATCATAGCAGAAACGACCCAAATAAGTCAAGCGCTCACACCGACATGCTGTGCACACTAAAAAAATGGCGGCGATTTGATATACGCTTGGTCAGGTCGATTCTATTCTATTATTGTTGAACGTCTATGATGATTTTATTCGCTGAATCGGGAAACGAATGTTTCCAGAACGGGCTTATTATAGCATGAGCGGTCATAA
>CAZQKU010000103.1:0-2659 GCA_964593965.1 uncultured Candidatus Saccharibacteria bacterium
GAATCGGGAAACGAATGTTTCCAGAACGGGCTTATTATAGCATGAGCGGTCATAATAGTGCTATATTTGGCAAAAACATCCTTACTTTGAGCCACAGATAGGCCGGTAAGAGCTTGTGCAATCGTAGTTGATGGGAAGGTACCCACTATACCGAATGAACCACTCAACGTGAAGGAAATAAGGCCGCTATTTTGAGCATTACTTTGGCTTCCGTTATTAAGAATATTTTGAAATACCACCGGATTAGTCGGGGTAAATGTGAGCGATTCGAGATTATTGATAACAAAATCGCCCGGCGGAAATTCAGCTACTTGAGCGGGCGCGACGGCTTTAACCAAATCGCTTTGTTTGAACATAATGCCGTAGAGCGATCCTTTGAGAGAAACAACCGTGGTGGCAGAGGTGGTTGTGGAAATGGTGGTGGAAGCTAATTGTATGTCGTATGCTCCGTGGTACAAAACGTATCCTTCCGGCACCAGAGCTTTGAGATCTGATGTCAAAGCCGAAGTGATCGACTGGGAAAGATTCGCTTGAGCTTGCTCGAGAGTGCTCGTAGCCACCGATGTCTGATAACCGGAATATCCTCCGATGATAGCACCCTTCGGTTTCAGCCGTCCGTATATGCTGGTATATTTCGGCTCACCTTGAAAAGCCACAATTTTGAAATCACCCGTCAGATCCGTCGGTGCTATGTTGTACTGCGAACCCGCCTGATCGGCTACAACATATACAGAAACGCTTCCCGTTGAAGTGGCATTTTGATTCGCGATAGCATTTGCATTCCCTATCGTGGACGTTTTATGAACGCCAGGAATGGTGACAGGCTCCGCCGTCGTATATATCAAACCTTTATCATTCGTCAAACGTGTGCCGACGACCAGTTTCTGAGCTGTGGTACTGTACGCATTGTAGAGAATGATCAATCCCCATGCTTTATTCTGGATGAGCGGTCCTTGACTAGCTGTTACGGTCGTACTGGCTGTTTCACTCGTCTCTATGACTTCGTATGGCAGTGTGCCTGTGGCGGCCGATTCTGATACAACGAAGCCATTTTCCACTGCGATATAGGTGCCGCTGACGGCTACTTGTTCTGTTTTTGGCGTAATGATGACCACAGCTTTGGCATAGACATATGTCATAGCTATAAAAATGATGACGATACAAGCGATAGCCAAAAGGATAATCAACCAGATTTTTCGACGGCGCAGATCCCGTACATTTTTCTGCCATTTTTCTTTTCGGCGCTTTTTCGGCTTTTGAAAATGATGAAAAGCGGCGCGATCCTGCTGATGTTCCTGCCTGTGTTCATGTTCATGTGAGAAAAACTTTGACGCCGCCAGCGACGCAGGTGTAGAGGTGGATGAATGGATTTTGTTTATCTTGACAGGGATGATATCTTGTAAAAGTTTTTTGTCGGGCATGGCGATTTTTATATTTTACAATTTCAAAATAGTATGAATAAGACCGGTATTAATATGGTTGACTATGAACATGTGGGCTTTGTGCATGATGCCGTCATCTTTCTTTTGATATTCTGGTTTTTCTTTTCTATCCTCCAGAGCCTTTTTAAAATGAGGATAATATTCTCCCGGTACAGCTAGAAAAATGGCGTACGGCAGTGGTCGAGATGTCTCCATCGCGCCGAGATGTACACCGTCATCTGCCTCTGCAATGGTAACTGCTTTGAGAAATTCATCGGCCCATCGCTCACGCACGATCGTTTCAATAGTCTGCGATATCCGCTCCGACTCTTCACGATGGAAACTCTTCGATCCGTGAAGAGCGATCTTCGAACGAGTGGCGGCTAAAGGCTCGCCGAGAGCTTTTGACGTTTCGCGAATGAGAGACGAATAGCCGAAGGGGAACGAAGCGATGAGGGTGGTGATGCCTTTTTCGACGAGAGCAATATCGGAAAGCTCGCCATGAATGTGACTGAGAATGTAGCTCGTCTCGGCGCTGGTCGTTTCGCGGGAAGCGACATAACCGAGCAGAATGGAGGAATGATAGGCCATACGATGAGCGACGGTCGGGCTGACATGCCTGCTAACGGTGTCACGTATAGCCTCGATGATGGTTTCGGCGCTCATGCTCACAGCGAAATAAATGCCGAGTTCCCTGCCCTTTTTGCCGGCAATATCCGTGGTCGGATAACCGTTGATTTTTATTTCAAAAATCTTCTGCTCGATGGGGGTCAATTCAGTCACGGCTGAATCGCCGGCCGAACTATGAGCCGAACCACCGTTGCTATTCCCCGCCGCCGATCGTAACATCGCTTCACGTTCGGGAACGATGCTCGCGCCGATGAGCTTTTTGGTGATAAGAGTATCTTTGGGAAATGTGACCGTCAAGCTTTTCGTTCGGGAAACAATCCACGGGCTCGAAAGAATACAATCCACTCGCGAAACAGCATGAACATTTAGCAATGATTGCAGGGCTTGGGAAAGCGCCGCTGTCATGGAGACAAGAAGCCGGATCGTGCTCTCATGCGGCGCACCAGTTATCGGCACGGAAACGAAATGGAGGATGCGGGCGGGATCAGAAACACCTGAAGTCACCACAGAGCTGGTGGAAGTGGCACTGACGATGGCGGCATTGACAAGCCCGCTTTGAATTTCAAGTATAAGCGACGTCGAAGGATCCATGGGGAAATTATAGCATG
>CAZQKU010000104.1:0-2654 GCA_964593965.1 uncultured Candidatus Saccharibacteria bacterium
TCGTTTCCAAAGAACGCGTCTCTGTTCGCACCTCGCGGCTTGCGCCGGACGGGCGTTACCCGCTACCTTTCTGCACGGCCTTGCGGCACTTGCGTGATACAAAGCCGGCCAGTGTTCGGACTTTCCTCTATGACATACCTGCAAGCTTTCACTTGTAGAATAAGCCACAGCGACTGTCTGGTACAGCGCTATTATTATAACGTACAGTATAAAATTTGACAAGGGGAGCTTGGATTAATCAACCTGTGCTTTGACAAAATCAAGAGTTTCGCCGACCGTGAGCCGGTTGTTCGACGCATAACCGGCATTCGTTTCGAGAACATATAAACTCGGCGCGGACGGAGAAAACGTGTGTGGATACGTCAAAGGTGATACATCGGGAGCGATATAGACGATGTGAAAATCAGCGTCGAGCCAGATCATATCAATGGGAAAGCTCATATCTTTCATCCAAAAAGCATATTTACTCGGCGTGTCGAAAATAAAAAGCATTCCTTCATCTGTCGGCAAAGACGCCCTCTGACTCAAACCGAGTTCTTGCTCGGCGGGAGTACGAGCGAAAAGAAGCGAGAGCGACTGAACTGAAGATTGTCGGGTTGAAAACTGACCCTGACTTTGGCTGTTACTATTATTTGATACTGTACTATTCGGCACAGTGCGCACCTCATACATATATATGATGCCGATGAGGAACAGCGCAACCAAAATATAATCGAGAATAATGATTCGGCTTTCTTTTTTCATTATCTTAGTATATCATCAATTGTAGATAGTTATTATTCAACAAAAACAAGAAGGAACAGTCAACAGTATGAGTATACGACCTGATGACCTAAAATTAGAAGAAGTGAACCGTCGATTCGCCCATGCCGGAGCGGCTGAAATCATCCGCTGGGCACAGGAAAAATTCGGCGACAATGTAGTCATGACTTCAGGTTTTGGTGATCGGTCGGCACTCGCCATTCACGCCGTCACGACTATCATTCCGACTATCCCCGTTATCGTCCTTGATCCGAGATTCTTCTTTGCCGAGACGCGACAATTCATGGAACTGCTCACAGAGCGTTTCAAGCTCAATCTCAAAGTCTACTATGCCGCCATGAGTCCGGAAGCGATGGAAGCTTCATACGGCGAATATTGGAAAAATGACCACGTACATGACCAAACGCAAATATGGCAGTACAATTGGGTTCGCAAGGAAGAACCGCTCCGAACATCTTTCAAACAACTGAAAACCCGGGCTTGGATCGCCGGAGTGCGCTCGTATCAGACGGCAAACCGCAGGAAGCTCAAGGTTGTGGAACACCGTGATGACGGGGTATATAAAATCCATCCCTTCCTCACTATGACAAAAGAAGACGTTGCCGCTTATTTCACTGAGCACAACCTTCCCTACCATCCTCTCGTAGCTCAAGGTTACGACTCGATTGGCGATAAACTCTTGACGAGACCGGGCACAGGACGGGAAGGTCGCAATGCTTTGGGCCCGAGCACGGAATGCGGTTTACACTGCACACGCACGTAACCTACTAATGATAGTAGTAATATCACAGCCATCGTTCATCGGTGGCTTTTTTATAACGCTGATGTATGTTACCATAACCTCATGCCTCCGACTACAAACACTACTCCTACCACGAGTGCTGTTCCAACCGAAACCGATACCTCATATCACAAGCTCGGTCACAAAGCTTTCTATATTCTCACTCTGAAGAAAAGCACCGCGGCTATCTGTTTTCTTATTCTCGAAATAGTCCTGCTCATCGTCCAGTCATCGGGTGTCCTTCATTCAAATCCCCAGATGAACAGCCTTCTCGGCGGCGCAGAGTTCATTGTCTTTCTTATTTTCCTCGTCGCCCTTATCGCCGGACTTCTTGCCGGCTATTTTTCTTATATCGCTTTCCGTTATCATGTGGATAGTAATGGCTTCTTGACCGAGCGCGGCATCACGAGCAAACAGGAAACTTCTCTACCCTTTCGTCAAATCCAAAATGTGGACATCGAACAAAGCATGATGTATCGCATAATGGGCGTTTGTGATCTTATTATTCTGACTGCCGGTCATGAAGATACCCAAGATGCAGGAAAAAACGAGTCAGAAATAGTCCTACCCGCGCTTGATATTGCTATCGCCCATGACTTACGCACCTATCTTCTCGAACGAGCTAATGTTCAAGAGGTGAAACCGGAAAGTCAAATGTAATACGGATAATAGGTTTTAGTACGGATAGTAGGTCGGTGTTGAATATGAATACATTGGGGAAGAGTAATTATATCCAGAATATGTTGGATAGGTAGAATACGTCGGATAAGCATTGTAAACTGTAGCGGGAATATATGAAGTTACATAGGTCGTTGGGTAATTATATGTCGTCGGATAGTTGTAACCGTTGTAGGTTACGCCTGAATACGAAACCGTGACATACAGCGTGGCACACTGGCTGTTTGTATACGAAGTGTTTGTGTATGGATATGAGGTATTTTGATATGAAGTACCATTGCCGCAAACCGTGATAGTGGCACTGCCGGGAGTCAACGTATATACAGAGAGCGAACTGCCACTTATGCTAGCTGAAACCGCGGCGGAATTGGTGTTACTTGAAACATAATACGTGCCGCCATAAATAACCGATCCTTGATAGATTGGGACTGAC
>CAZQKU010000105.1:0-2547 GCA_964593965.1 uncultured Candidatus Saccharibacteria bacterium
AAATCGTCGCCTTTGCCGAGGTGGAGAAATTCCTCGACACGCCGGTCAAGCATTTCTCGAGCGGCATGTATGTACGGCTCGCATTTTCCGTAGCCGTGCATATGGACTCGGATATTCTCATCATTGACGAGGTGCTCGCGGTCGGCGACGCCGAATTCCAAGAAAAATGCCTCAACAAAATGGAGGAAATCACCCGGAGCGGTAAACGTACCATCCTCTTTGTCAGCCACAACATGACCGCGGTGAAGAAACTCTGCAAAAAATGTATCCTTCTGGAGAAGGGTCGGATAAAAATGTTTGGTAACACCGAAGAAGTCGGCAACTACTACCTTAATCACGGACAGGATCTTCAGGCCAAGCTGACATTCACGCCGGAACATCATAGAAAAGCTTCGATTACATCCGTTTCCATATTAAATTCTGCCGGCGAGCCTCGGGCAAAAATCGCCGTCAGTGAACCTTTTGTCATCGAAACAGAATATGAAGTCTACAAACCACTGATCAAAAATTCAATTTGCATTACCATAGTTGCTCGCGACGAAATTCTTCTGTTTTCTTCTTCAGCCGATACAACCGGTTCCTTTACCGACTATGCTCCGGGAAAATACAAGACCAGCGTCGAAATTCCCGCTTTCCTTCTCAATGTCGGTTATTATTATTTGTATGTCGCCATCGAACGGCCGCTCGTAGAATTTATTGATGGAAAGGTCAATATACCTTTTGAGATTTCTGACCATAACAATCCTCGCTCAATTGCCACGAATGGCAAAATTTTGGGATTGATTGCAACCCAGTTGTCATATACCACAAAAAAGATATAGTATCATCATGCGATTTTCTATTTGCATTCCGACATATGAAATGAGAGACAAAGGCGTTCAATTTTTGAATGAGCTTTTTGAATCGCTCAAAATCCAAAGCTGTCAGGATTTTGAAGTCATCGTCTCGGATCATTCAAAGGACGACAGGATATGGAAACTCTGCACGCAATGGGAAAAAGTCTTTACTCTGCGCTATCTTCCCTACGCGGAACACCGAGGCGAAGCTCGAGCGAACAGGCAGAATGCTATCAAGGCGGCAGTGGGTGACATCATTAAACCCATGGATCAGGATGATTTTATGTACAGCAAAGACTGCTTGTCGAGAATCAATGAAGCCTTGCACTTCAATCCCGAAATTTCATGGGGACTTATCGGTTACATCCATACGAACGAATCGGCGGACACATTTTATAACATAGTCCATTCTTCGGACGGGTATGTGCCGAAGTCATTATTTAAACCGTCAACGACTTTTTATAAAAGAACGGGCAAGAAATCACGCTTTATTCCACGCATACATGCGCTTATCGTCAGTGGTGCAATCATCGCCATTCGCGAGTGGCCGTTCCAAGCGGGCAAATATGTTACGACAAAACAACTCAGCATGAAAGACCGGCGAAAAATGGCGTGGCTCTCGACAAAACGCATTATACGGAAATACATTCTTAATAAATTGCAGTGAGGAAAAAATATGATCATCACCGAACTGTACAATGGACAAGGCCTCGGCAACCAACTCTGGTGCTACGTCGTCACCCGGGTCATCGCCGAGGACAAGAGCTATGATTTCGGCATTATGTCTCCGGAAAAATTCAAAGCGTCGCGATTCATGAAACTCGATTTCGGCAAGCCGGTCAAAGACGGCACCGGTCCCGAAGGCGGACCGCCGCTTACTCTACCGGAAGAAATCACCCATTACTATGCCGAGAAAAAAATCAGTCGACCCGACGGTACAGATGTGCGTGTCTATGATCCTAATCTCATGAACATTGCCGACAATACCAAGATAGACGGCATCATGCAGGATGAACACTATATCCTTCACCGGAGAAATGAAATCCTGAGATGGTTGCATGTCGAACCGGTAGAATTCACCGATGACGAATGTGTCATCAATTTTCGCGGCCGAGAGTATACCGGCAATAGCGACGTCTTCCTGCCAAAGAAATATTGGACCGATGCCATCGCCCACATGCGCACGATCAATCCTCATTTTCGGTTCATCGTTATAACCGACGATGCGCTTACCGCTCACGCATTCTTTCCCAACTTCCCTGTCTATCACGACAAGAATATCGAGGGTGATTACCGCTCGATCAATAATGCCAAGTATCTTATCCTGTCGAACTCGAGCTTCGCCTGGTTTCCCGCGTGGCTCAATACAAAGCTGAAATTCTGCATTGCACCGAAATACTGGGCCCGCTACAATGTTTCCGACGGCTATTGGGCATGCGGCTACAACATCACTAAAAGCTGGATGTATCAGGACCGCGAAGGCAAGCTTTCCGACTATGATACGTGTATACGTGAGCTTGCGGAATATAATAGACGACAACTACCGCGTTCATAATTTCCTTCATAATTATTTACATGACCTACGACATTTTTACTTTTAACGGAGAATATGATCTGCTTGAAATACGATTGAATATCCTTGATGGCTATGTTGACCAATTCATCATCGTTGAAGCACCGACAACATTCTCCGGATTGAAAAAACCGTTCT